>NZ_JAVJTO010000092.1:0-70326 GCF_040220235.1 Coleofasciculus sp. B1-GNL1-01 | reverse complement strand
ATTTCTAATTTTTCATTAATGATATCCACTATTCCTATTTCATCAATTAATCCAGCTATAATCCCCAAATGGTCTAGGTTTTTGACTTCTATTGTTGATTTAGACAAGGTTAATCTCTCTTTTAAATAGTTACAGCTAACTGGCTAATTATCTCAAGGTATCAATCCTCAGTAAAGTGAGTATTTATGCTTAGTGTTCTCGGAGACGTGTCTGTAACCTGTCATGTTACATTTTGAAGTGCGGAGTGTGGGATCAAGTTTTATAGAGAATTGGCTATGTAGGAATGGGGGTTGGAGAGGGCGATCGCTCTCGCTAATTTCAAGAAAGCTGTGGGTAATGCATAGCCCCAGAGTGGGAGAGGGGCTGGGGGTGAGGGGTTTCTAGCTTAAGTTGATACCAATGCACGTCAATGCACCCCTACACATCTTGAACCAACTCAGCCGATGGAGTCACCTCCATATTCCGATCCTTTCTCGCCTTTCTTACCTCAACCAACGCCTCTTTAATCACAACAGCCGTTGGTACCGCCACAATCACCCCCAATAATCCTCCCACCCGCACACCAATTAACAGAGAAATAAACACCCAAAACGGATTTAATCCCGTAACACTACCAAAAATTCTCGGTGCTAATAAATTTTCCACAAGTTGCTGAAAAACCACCGCCACCGCTAATACCTGAACCCCCAAACCAATATCTCGCAAGGCTACCAGTAGCGTCACTAACGCTATCCCCACAGAACCGCCAAAGGGAACCAGTGCCATAACTCCAATCGTAAATCCAAATAACAACCCAAACGGAACCTTGAGCAAGACAAATAGCGAAATCAACCCCGACGCCATACAAGTAGCAATAATAATCTGCCCAATAAAATAGTTCTGGAAGCTTAAGCGTAGCGTATTCGACGCTGATTTCTGGACTTTATTGGGTAACCATTCAATTAAACTACGCCAGACTTCCCGACCATGCTGGAGTAAATAAAACGTGGAAATAATCGTTAATAATACATCCAGAACCTTAGTTACCGTAAACACTGCTAAATTTAAAGTTATGTTCAAAGTTTGAGAGGCAATAACTTGCAGTTGTCCCTTGAGTCGGTCATTGATTTGAATAATTAAACCATCCAGGCTAATCGGTAAGTTTAAATCTTCCAACCTGTGATCCAGCATGATTAACTGACGCCGCCCGGAATCGAACCATTCAGGTAAACGACTCACCAATTGTTGGGCTTGAGTAAGAACTAGGGGAAATAAAGTTACACCAATCGCGAACAACAGCAATAACGCAACTAGAAATACAAATAACGCGGCTAATCCTCGCTTAACTCCCAGAGTTTCCAACCAGCTTACCGGATAGTTCAACAGGAAGGCTAACAGCGAAGCCGCCAATACCGTGACCAATAGGGATTCAAAATAAGCAAAAATTTCCGAAAATGCCCATGCATTCAACACCGCCAAGGGTGCAGCCAAGGCGATTACCAATAATCGTGATGGGGGAGTTAGGGACTCCCACCAGCGCATTAACCTGTTTTTGGGTGTGGATGACCCGGAATTGACCATCTAAGTAGGTGGGGACAATTGAAGTTAACGGTAGTGATCGTCATTCGTCATTTGTCATTCGTCATTCGTCATTTGTCATACTCGCTCCCGAAAAGAAGCAAGCTACGTTTATGTAAGGGTTTGAGAATTATTTACCCAACTTAACATGGTTGGGTTTATTTCCACCAACCAACTTATACCAAGTTGCATTCTAAAGATATAACTTTCTCTCCCCCTGCTTCCCCTGCTTTCCCTGCTTTCCCTGCTTCCCCTGCTTCCCCTGCTTCCCCTGCTTCTCCTATCTACTATGTTTGAGCGCAACTTGAACGATTTCTCACTCATCCTAACTAAGAATTATAGGTTGGCAGTGGCTCAAAATTTGCTGTAGATTAACTACATCACCAATAACCGCGATCGCAGGGGCTTCAAATCCAGTGGTGTCCACTTGCTGCACAATGGTGTCCAAGGTTCCGACTAAGTGATCTTGCTGCGGTGTCGTTCCCCAGCGAATTAACGCCACCGGGGTGTCTGGAGAACGTCCCGCCGCGATAACTTGCGCCACGATATTGCCCAGATTATGCACCCCCATATAGATTACAATCGTTTCACTGCCCTGGGCGATCGCCTGCCAATTAACTTCAGGGCGATACTTGCCCACGGCTTCGTGTCCAGTGACAAAGGTCACGGATGAACTATACTGGCGATGGGTCAAGGGAATTCCTATGTATGCAGGTGCGGCAATACCCGACGTGATACCCGGAACGACTTCCACCGATACACCCGCCCGGATTAAATCCTCCATTTCTTCTCCACCGCGTCCAAAGACAAAGGGATCACCGCCTTTCAAGCGCACCACAACAGCATTGGTTTTGGCTTTTTCAATCAGTAACTGAGTGGTTTGTTCCTGGGGTAAGGAATGACGCCCCCGCCGTTTTCCGCCATTAATTTTTTCCGCCTTGGGGTTAATCATTGCCAAAATTGGCGCACTGACTAATGCGTCATAAATGACCACATCAGCGTGTTCTAACAGAGTTTTACCTTTGAGGGTAAATAATCCAGGATCTCCCGGACCCGCGCCGATTAAATAGACTTTACCAAGATAGTTGGGTTGATTCATGATCATTCAATAAAACCATTCATTTCAATTAATTTATAGTCCATCCCCTCAAATGTCACACTCATTTAGATTGATTAATAGCACTAACTTAAGGGAGATATCTCGCTCATCGTATAGCCAGGAAATAAATTTCCGAAACTGAAAGCTTAAGTAAGAATCGAGCTTACTCGGTCAGTCATTGAACCCGTTTCAACGGATTTTAGCTTTAAGCTGGAACTTGAGTTCCAGGCTCTCATATCTCATCCTTCATCCCTATAATCTATGGGGACTCCCCAATTCATCTCGTTACTTAGGATACATAATCCGCACACAAATGACATTTTTGCATATTAACCATGCGACATTAACATTTATCACCGGATGTTGCCTTACAAAGGCGGGTTGTGTTGTTCCGTTAGTTCTGAGTCGGGCGGATTTTAGTTCCTAAACCCGCCCACTACAGTTGTCAAAATGTTTAGTAACTATCCACAATAAATTGAAAAATACCAAGTAGTTTTTCCCGTTCATTAATATAATATCTATGGTCATCCACAAAAACAACATCGCCCTCTAGCTTCAAAAATTGCCAATCTTCTCCCGTTGTCACACAGCCGTAAATCCCAGAAATTGAGTTATTTTCTAGCTCGTTGAAGCGTTGCGCTCCCAACATTTGAGCAATGCACTGACCTAAACCCCCTTTGATATCGCCTTTCTTCGCTTCTACCAAAGAAATAATCGGAGCCTGCATCGTCAGAGAAACGGGACTTTTAGATAAGATAAAATCACATTCTCCTTTCAACCCTTGCTCCTCGTCTACATCGAGCTTTTCGCCAGAGTAGATAGAGAGTTTCTTCGGATTTCGTCGCTCTAGCTCAATTAAAATTGGGGCAATAATAAATTCAGATCGGGCTTTTTCACTGGACGAAGACAGCGCTAACTTCAGGCTGTAGCTAAGGGTTTCCTGTAGCCAGTTACTCGGTTCTAAGATAGGAACATCACTGAAAAGCTGAACAGATTGTTCTGTTAGTCCAAAGACCTTTTTGACCTGATTCAATGAAAAATCGCTGTATGCCATAGTAGCAGTTCAGAACTAATCCGACAAAATTAAACTTAACGGTTGAGATTAGAAACTCTTAACAGGAAACAGTGAAAATTTAAGGCTTGTTAACATTTATTAGTACAACAGACAAAATGCGCTGTAGGGACGACCCGCCGCACAAAATTAACACGACTCACCCATTAATCTTATCGGGTCGCCCTGCATCCAGTATCAATAATTATCTGACACCGCGACACCGCCTACATTTAGACAAGGGCGAGTCGAGACAGGTTAATTCTAACACCGCCTACGATGAGCAGCGACTCGCCCCTACAACCAACCATAATCATTCCCACAATTTATTTACGTATAAATGAGGTCAATTATTGTATAAAAATCAATTCCACGTTATTGGTTATTATGAGTCACCAATAGTCCTACCTCTGAGGCTTTGCGAATCATAATCCTATCCCCTGGATTAACTGTCACTATCGTGGGATTATTGTCCGCCACTAACTGTCCCACCTCCCGCGTGATTTCCAGACTCAGTTCATCAGTTTCATCTAACAACAAGGGTTGTTTTTCCTGAGTGGGATTATTAAATGCTACACCTATCCCCTGATTAAATGGGCGACGGGTTACAGAACGATAATAGCCAGTAGCGCCAAAAGGAGTAGCGACAACTACACCATCCCCTATCAGATTGGGATCAACTTCCTCTTGATTCACACTTACCTTAAATCGGATAGCATGGATAGGGTTTTCGTTTCTCAGGATAATATCATTCACGGCTAATAATCGATCCTTCCCATGAATGGCTTCGAGTTTAATAATCTCCTTAAACTGACTTTTCTCCGCCTGAATCATTGCCAGCATCTTATCCAGGGGTTCATCATGACACTTGAAGCAAACCAGACTGTCTTTAACCAGTAACTTGGGAATTCCCGGTTTTATTCGTTCCGCTTCTAGATAAGTTCCGTCTCCTCCTACTGTAATCATAAAGTCAGGAAAAGTCTCAGAATATTCAAATCCTTGTTGCTCAACTTGGCTTTTTACCTGTTGACCCTTTTCTGAGTTTTTTGCATAAATAGAAAATGTATTTAACTCCATGATAACCTTCTTGATTTCCCACCTAACCAAATCACCCGTCACCCGTTCCTGGGAACGCCGACGAATCGACTGTTGCCTTGCTAATATACTGCAAAATTCGCTCAAAGTCACGACGAATTTCAGCTAATTGTTTTACGTCTTTGGTATAACCCGCGATCGCGTCGATTTCCTGCTGACGTCTGACACCAATTTGTTGCTCAAGTTTTCGATAGGTTTGTTGTTCTACAGTCCAGATTTGAGTATTAATTTGATTCTCTAGATGTTTAGCAATTGCCTGGAATTGACTGGTAATATAACGGATAATATCGTTCATTTGCTTTTCTCTATCCGCTGGGTATTCCCCAGTATCCGGTTCAGGTTTTTCGGAGAAAATGATCGTTGCCGAACTTAAGAAGTGGGAAATATGGATAATTGGAGTCATCGCTTCTACTGACTGCCAAGGTTTAACTTGAAACTCGGCTAAATTTTGAGGATAGTTTTCTGACATTGCCTTAACGGTATCCCTAAAGGTTTTCAGCCAATGCAATTGACGATGGATGCGTTGTGCCTTTTTAGAGTTACCTGAATTGTCATTATCTTGTTTAGCATGTTCCCACGATTCCAGTAAAATTTGCACCAGATTTCCTTTTATTATTGTTACGATAGTTTGGTGTAGGGATATCATCGCCTGGTTTAGGATATTGGTTATTTTTTCGCCAGCTTGTTCATAATGGTTTTGGATATTCAGTTCAGTCTGCTGAGTCAATTGTTCAAAGTTCAGTTCACTACCCAAGGCTACTTGCAGGATATCGCCTTCTTGAGTAATCGCAGCAGATAGGCGCAGAATGATCCCCTGAATTTTAGTTCGCAGGCGATCGCGTTCTTGGTGTAGACTACGAGTTAGGCGGGTCAGTAGTTCTAAGAATATGGTGTCTTGGGGGGTAGTACGACTGATATGCAACTGCGCGTCATCCACACAGCTTAAAGCGATGCGAATTGGGGTATCAAAGCGGGTCAAATACCCTCGCTGTTCGACAAAGGTATCCAATGTCTGAATGAAGGTAGAAAAACGACTCACGTCTCTGAGAAATTTATCCCCAGAATCGATTCCTTCACAGTAGTCTTTGGCATCGATAAAACATAAGGGAAATTCATCCAGATTATAGGGATGTAAAGCTTCAGCTAAACAGCGGCGGTAGTTCGCGATTTTTTCCCGTTCCTCACCCGCTTCCTCGGACATTTTATTAATCACCAGCATCATTTTCCAGCGATAGCCTTGGCGGTAGGCTAACTGCTTAAAATTTTCCACGGTTATCGCGTCAAACAGCATCGAGGTGAGACAGAAAATCAACAAATCTGCTTTGGCGATCGCGCTATAGGTTATTTCATCATGATCCTGCCGTTCTGTAAACAGTCCAGGAGTATCGATGAGTTCAATTCCCTGCCAATTATAGCGGGTGATCTGATCCGTTGTAATATCGGAATGAATAGCAATATCTCGCCGCCCTGTCAACGCCGAAATCAGGGTAGATTTTCCCGCGCCATATTGTCCAACTACGACAACACTCAGCATTCCCTGATGGCGATAGGTATTAAGTTCTTGTCGTAGTTTTTGACGAATATCAGTGAGAGGCGTTCGATTTATTTTCGCCAGGTATTTGTCAAACTTTATACAAGCTGTCGTTAACTTAGACGCGACAACCGCTGATTTAAATTGATTCGTTATTTGTCCTTTGTCATTTGTCATTTGTTATTTGTCTTATGTCATTCGTCTTATGTACAGTCGGGGCGGGTTTAGTTACATCTGGGTGTAACCAAAAAGATAGTAGTGAAACCCGCCCCTACACAATCTTCCCCATCTCCCCCTGCTCCCAGACGTAGCATGCTACGTCTCTACATTACTCCCTCATCTACTGAAGCCGATGCATCGACACATCTTCTTGCAAAATCCGATTAATTTCCTGGCTGTCTAGGTGAGATCGGACTTGAAATTTGGTTTGAATATCAATCTGTTTACCAAACTCCCGTTTCACTTGGGTAACTGTTTTATTAATTCCAGCTTCAGTTAAGGGTTCATAGTGGCTTTGACACCAATCAACAATCCGCTTACTATACGCTCTATTCAGCCGATTAATTGTATTGCTGAGTTGTTGGTGAGGCTGATTAAACTGTTTTGAAATTAGCTCAAACTCTTGAATCAGTCCCTCGATATAGCGCATAATACTCCCGGCTGCATGGCGGTAATACTCGCGAAAACTATTAGCCGCTTGTTCCTCAATTTTGCGCTGACTGGCTTGGATTTGTGGCGTTAACAACTTAGACAACCGTTGAACGGCAAAATGACGTTTTTGTTCGCGGGTTGTAAAAATACCTAAAATGCTATTCAGCACAACTGCCCCCATCATCACTGTTTTGTTCACCGGGGGACTAAAATGAGTCACCATGGTTTGGGAGAGTCTCAGGAAACTCCCGCCAATTTGTGCGGCATTATCACTGTACAGATCGGCAGGACTTGGGAAAAATTGTAAATTATCCCTACCACTATGAGCCAGTAATTGTAAATCGGTTCCCAATTCAGATAAGGCAATTTCTACATCACGATTGAAGTTTTGCACCGTCGTTTGATAGGCATGTTGCAGGCGCTCATCAATTTGCAGTGCTTGCAGTTTATAATCCCAATTTTGTCTTAAGCTTTCCTGACTGAAGTTCCAATTGGATTCAGCAAAATCGGGTAAACTATTGAAAATATCTTGAAAAATGCTGCCAATTTGATACAGGAGGAATTCCAGATGATCCTTACCCGCCGTTTTGATTTGCGCCTGTAAGGTTTCCCGTTGACGGGTAAGGGTTGTACTCAATTGGTGATAGCTTTGGGATTTCTGACTCATCCAATGGTAGGGGCGTTCAATTGTCCCCACAGTGGAACCCAGAAGCGTTTGCGATCGCCGAATCGCGCCATGCTTGACTAGGGATTCGCGGATGGAGTCTAAAAAGTCCTGAATGCGACTGGCTTTGAACAGTTTTTCCTGATTGGCTTGGTGTTCAGGTTCGCTTGCCATTTGTGCCGCCAGCAGCATGACGGGAATAATATCAAAATAGTCGTTGGCATAATGGTTTTGGGCATAACGACGGATGCGATCGATATGTCCAGCAATCCCACTATTTCCTTCTAGGGTAAAGAGTTTATCGGGATTTTTTAAGAAATAATCTAAGCGACGCGGATCACGCAGATTATATTTCAGGTTGAGCAGAATAATTAAGGGTTTTGCCTTGGCTTTTAACTTCTGCAAAAATTGGAACTCGGTTTCTTGGATGCTGTCATTGGTGACGACATAGCAAATTAGATCCGATTCTTCAATCACACTTTCGACAATTTCCTCTTCACTTTTCCCCCCTGGTGCGCCAATTCCGGGGGTATCGATAATGCGAATATTTTTCCAATCATACACTCGATTAAAGCGAGTCGTGCGCTGTCCTCCACTACCAATCGCTTCCCAGCCTTCCCCAATAATAATCGCATGAAGAGTACTTTTGCCGACTTTGGTTTTTCCCATAACCGCCAGACTAAAATGGTGCAAGGCGCGTTGTTTTGCCCAGAGGGATTCGCGTACACTATCCAGTTCTTCTCTAATCTCGGCGGCTAGGGTTTGTTGGGTTTGGTTGAATTGATTGAT
This sequence comes from Coleofasciculus sp. B1-GNL1-01, assembly GCF_040220235.1. Taxonomy (NCBI): domain Bacteria; kingdom Bacillati; phylum Cyanobacteriota; class Cyanophyceae; order Coleofasciculales; family Coleofasciculaceae; genus Coleofasciculus; species Coleofasciculus sp. B1-GNL1-01. Next base: position 61,889 of record NZ_JAVJTO010000092.1, on the reverse strand, counting down.
TAATTCTTGTGTGGTTGGATTTGTCGGCTGCTGATGAATGGTTTTCTGGAGGTTTTCTAGGGTTAGTTTTAGGGTTTGATTTAAGCCGATTAACGTGGATTCAGTATCCGTGAATGCAGTTTCAGCGAAGCGATAATCTTCCCGTGCAATAATACTATTTTGTTGCACCGCCTCTTCGTAGTCGGGTCCGGCTACAAGGATTTGCCGTTGCAATTGGACAATGCGGCGTCCCAGGGTTTCAGGGGCGAAGGTGGCAAGTTTAGCGATTAAGGTGCGGGATAAGATAGACTCTGCACCCATGAGTAAAATCGCGCTGAGTGAGAGTTTCTCAGGGAGAGACTCCCTATCTTTTTCCCGGTTGGCTTGCAGGGTTTGGGCTTGAGTCACCATCTGTTCCACCTCTGTCGCATCCCAGTGCCAAATCTGCGCCACCTGTGCAATCATTTGCTGTTCCAAGGGGGAAAAGAGTCCATCGACATAGGCGATCGCCAAGAGTTGCTGCATCGCTTCGGGTTGCTGTTCGGGGGGGATTTGCTGGGCGATGTCCTTGACAGGGAGGAGAGTTTTCTCTTGGGCGAGAATTTTCTCCATTTCGTGGATTGTCTGTTGTCCCATCTGAGTTTGATCAGCCAACTCATGCAAGAGTTTCGACTCTTCCCGATGAATTTGGCGATCGGCACAAACCAGATGGGTGAGTAAGAGAAAGGGGTAGTCGAGGGGTTCACTAGCCATGGGAGTGGTGTTGGGTAGGGTTACCTGGGAGTAAATGCTGGGGGTTAGGGATACCATGATATCGGAAAGCACAATAGGTTCTCCTAATACAGTTCCCAACGAAAGCGATCGCGAACCAGATGCTTTGGCTGCAAACACCCAGGGGGGAGATGGGGAAGATGGGGAAGATGGGGAAGATGGGGAAGATGGGGGAGATGGGGAGAGGGTTAAACTTCACGATTTTTTCTGATTTTTGTCGGGGCGCTAAACACGATCACATCCCCAATATGTAGGGGCGGGTTTAGGGACAAAATCAGGAAACCCACCTCAAACCAAACAACAAAACCCGCCCGAATCATACCCTAAATTTGATTCACCTCAAAACTGACACCAACATCTACCCAATTTTCCACCGCGATCGCCTGCCAAAGATGTCGGGAAGTGATGTTCTGCTGCGATATCCGATGTCAATAAATGTAATCGTTTTGATTGATGAAAATTGCTCAGTATTTGTAGGGTGGGTTAGGCGGGAACTGAATGATGGTACGTAGCCGTTAAATGAACTATCCGCCGTAACCCACCAAATTGTAGTGGAGGACAAGCCTACTAACTTGAGTAAAGGGCGACCCGACTAACTTGAATAGATTGGTGTTTTTGATTAATGCAGGCGGGTCGCCCCTACAGGGCTAATGTTGACTGATTTTTGTCGGGGTGCTAAACAGGATCACATCCGATGTCAATAAATGTAATCGTTTTGATTGATGAAAATTGTCTAAGTCGGTTTTATTGACATGGTAAAAGGCATAATTTAGGGCTTTAGCCCTTACTAAAAGCCAGTTAAAACCGAGATTGTCTTTCCTCTATCCCCGGCACCAGATACCCTTCCGTCCACTGGGGACGCGGGGGAACATTTCCCTCCTTAATATCATTCTGCCATTCACTATCCGATTTGCGAACAACTCCCGGCATTTCAAATTCATAATGGCTTAACACCGGTCCAGCATACACCATTTTATCTTCACCATTATCCACCGCAATCATTAACAAATCCACATTCCCTACCCCTTGGTGCAGTACCGCCCCCGGATCACCAAAAACGGGATCGGGAACATCCGTATGCACATCGGCAACAATCGCATCCCAACTATTAGAATCCTTAGGTTCTTCATAGAACAAAGACGGATACCAACCTCGATAGTAAGGACCCCCTGAACCGCCATCGATTTCCACAATATTTCTAAGGAATCGGGTTTGTTCTTGGCTAAGTTCCTGCTGTGCTAATTCCTTGGTGGCAATGTCTTTCAGGATGGCTACTTTTTCGGCAAAGTTCTCTAAGAATTTAACTTGTCGTTCCTGAATCTGGCGAGATGAATCGGGAAAACGGGTTCGATTAATCTGTTGGGCGGCTAACTGTACCATCTTCTCAAACCGTCCCCAAAATTCCGGTCTGGGTTCAACAAATCCGGCAGGGTAAAAGCAACGAGTTCCCCCCGTATAGGATTGTTTGGCATATAAAATCGTGTCGTGGCGTAACTGCGTCCAAGAGGCTAATTGGGTATTTAAGGTTTTCATTGCCCAGGCTTTTGTCCGCATGGCTTCCGGGTATTTCGCCTCGGTGGTTGGTGTTGAAAGTTCCCGTAAGGTGGCTAACCAATTTAGGTAGATGTTTTGTTCCCAGATGGCGGGATTTTGCTGATCCACAACGGTTTTGACAGCAGCTAAGTGATGTTGATAATTGAGTCCATCTCGAAATTGACGCCCCCCTCTAGTCGTCATCCGATCAACTAATTCGGGGACAATCTGATTATTTCCTAACGCGGCAAACGCCACATCTAAACTACTGGGAATGCGCCGTGGTACTTTCTTGCCATCCCAGAGAATGTCATCATAAACTACTTTACTCAGCACCCAGCTATCTAAGACAAATTTTTGACCGAGAAGGGTAAAACTTCGGGGAAGTTGAATCTGTTCGGAATCTGGGGGAGATTGATAGGAATCTCCCCGAATGCTTTGCAACCCCAATGGCGTGGCTAAAATATCGGTTTGCAGTTGTTCCAGGGTGGATAATGTCTTAATCTCTGTGGGGGATTTAATCGTATTCTGTACCAAGAAATCATTCAACTCGGCAAATGTCATCGAATCCGTTTGACCGACAAAGGTTTGCAACATTTGGTCAAACTGTTGCCATTGCGAGAATTTCCCAGATTGGTTGAGGAGATGGTTGAGGATAATCGCGATACCGAGTTCCCGTGGCGAAGATTCCTCTGGATTCCCAGCAATCCGCAGATCAATTCTGCCACACCAAATCATTGCCCGGAAATACTTTTTCAGCGCCTCTGATTTTTCATAATGTCCACGGGGTTTAAACTGGGAAAAATCAACGCTGCGATCGCGCCCAAATAGGGTAAACTCCTGAAGCTGCCCAGATTCAATAGCATCAAGGGTTTCAGCGACGCGACTATTCTGATTAAAATAGGATCTAACTCGATTCCCGGAAAGTAGCGATCGCGCCACGGCGATAAAATAATCGGCATCAAGGATACTCTCCTCTAATACACCCTTGCCATATTCCCGCCGTACTTGAGGCAACCTCTGCGCCATACCCGCTAAGATTTCATCCAGCGATCGCGCCAAATACTCGGCTTCCAATTCCTCTAACATAGCATCATAAGACCGATGCCATGCATGAAGTAACGCATCGCTAGAGACAAAAACAGGCAAATCCCGACTATAAATGTTATAAAATACAGCAGCAAAGCTAGGAGCGCTCATCCGTTCACTGACGACAAAGCCATTGCGTTGAAACACCGCTAATTCTTCCGCATTCAGGCGAAAATCATCGCGAGGTTGAATTGGGATCATATAATCCCGATACCGATTAGCAATTTCCTCTGGTGATAAATTAAAGTCATCCCAAAACTTCGCCGTCGTCACATCCCAGCTAATTTGAGGCAAATACTCAGCTTTACTGGCATATCGCTGCTTAAAGGCTTGCGGGGATATCTGTCCAATTTGTTGAAGTTCTTGGTTAAATTGCCGGGTATAGCCTAAACTCCCAGTCGGGGATGTATTCTGGGCGACAGTGGTAACGGTTGCATCCTGGGGACTGATATCGAGTTTCACCATGCTCGACCACGCCACATTCGGGGTAATAACCATTAACGATAACATGGGACAGGTTGCGGCTACAATCCGGCAAGCCCTGATCCACAGTTTATTTACACGCTTCACCGCTTGACTCCTTTTCTTGAAGTGCTTGCTAAAGGCAATTTTTAGTTAAGTTAGTTTGAGTTATGAGCGCTTTTTGCTTCAAATATTGATACAAAAATTTATAGTGTAAAGGTTATAAATAAACTCAAGACTCGACGCCAGTATAACACAGGCTCGTAGTAGGCACTTTAGTGCCATAAACGCTTAACTCGGCAATATTCAAGTTAAGAGGATAGAAAAGTTGGTGCGATCGCGTCCTATCCACCTGAACTTTTCTTGGTAAGATTTTAGAGTAGTCTTTATCATCCCTAAATCGTCATGACTCTTCAGCACCATGAAACCTTAGAGCAAATTTACCAGCTTTTAGACAGTTTACCGAGCGAAGTGCTGTTTCAGCCAGATCTGATGACACCTGATCAGATCAATGAATGGCATAAAACCCGATCTACTCAGCACCTCAAAGCTGAATGCTGGAAAAGTAAGTTTATTAAACCTGGATATTATCCAATAGACGAGGCTTTGGATCGAAAAGATATTTCTAAATGTAAAGCAGAATTAATTAGACTGTCAGTTGAGGAACTCAAGGCTCGATGGGAACTTTCCCAAGTCGCTGAAAAACACGTAAAAAATGCCCATGATTTTTTACAGCACTTCACGGATTATGTCAACAATTTTCCTCAACCCATAAGTCGTCTTTGGAAAAAATTACTGCATAAAAATTTATTGAAGCCGTATCCTTTTAACTCAGCTTATGATTTGTTTGCCGAGACAGTCAAAGAAGATGTGGATTATCCTCTATCAATTTCTTTAGAAAAATACTATGAAGTTCCTATCGATAAATGGCGTAAGGCTAGTCGGTTCTTTGTTGAAATACTCGAACGAGCCGATTCTGATGGAGTTTATCCCAAGCTCAATAGTATAGAAGAAGGCAATTTTAAACACAATTTATCTTGGGATAAAGTAACTTTTTCCTGGTCAGGCATGACGTTATGGGTATGCCAAATTGAAGCCTCCAATGATCCATTGCTTAGAGATCGACTAATAACCTATCATAAATCGCTTCGAGAAGTACTGATTAAAACGGCGAAAGCTAGCTACAAGGTTCGCGGATTTAAGTGGGATAATGGACAAATAGTCCCTGCTTCTGGTCGTGGCGGAGTTTACCGCTAACCTTAACATAACTTCACATCTGGAACAAACTTGATCTCCTCCTAGGGGCACTCACTTATGTTGGACAAGTACATATCTTGAGGAGAGTATTTATGTCTAACATTCATGTAACCATTCTGGTAGCTTTACTTCTTGGTTCAGTGATTACCTTAGGGAAATTTCTCCAAGATCCGAAGCTACTGCTTTTAGGCTACGCTGCTTTCGGCGGTTATTGGTTTTGGTTATTACATAAAGTATGGTTAGCTATCGTTGAGTTAGCCACACAAGGACAGTAAATTGCCAAACAATAGAGACGTTCTGGTAGAACGTCTCTACGAAAAATGCATCGCGTCAACTTGTTTAATCCACAAAGGCTTGACCATCTTTTGAATACAGTAAGCCCCCCTTTTGAAGGGGGGTTTGGGGGGATCTGTCAACCTTAAATACACGCTTAGGAGTACGAGGAGTATGACGTCAATTTCTCTAATTCACAAAGACTTGACCATCTTCTTGAATTCTCAGTACCCCTTGATTACTATCTAACGTTGTTTCTTCTTCAAATGTAACCTCCAACTGTCCAGTTTCATCAACAGATATAGGCATCATCTGAAGCCAGCCCTCATCCTGACGAACGGCGGTTATCGTAATCGGCGTGGGTAAGTTTTGCAGAACAATTTCCTCTCCACCTGAGATAAATCGACGATCCGTATGTCCGACGGCTTGATAAGAAACAACAGCATCAGTGTTATTTTTCAGCCGCACATCAACAGTACCGTTTGTGGGTTGGATTCGGGCAACTGCATCACTACGTTCTGCTGGTAGAGGAGGTTGAGACACTCCGGCTGGAGGGGGTACAGGAGTCATCCTAGCAGGCATTTGACCGCCTCGACCCATCTGTCCTGCTGCATTCTGCGGACACCCCTGCGGAACCATGCGTGTGCTATTGTAGGGTTCTTCGTAGTAGATTCCCGGACAAGGATTGACTTGAGCTAAGGTAGAAAAAGGTGCGGCTGATGCTTCTAAAATCGTTGCTGGTAAGCTAATTAGAACACCACCGACTATCGCTCCTAATAGTCCGGCATTTTTGAGATTACGATTACTTAGATTATTCTGATGTTGCTTTTTCATGAAAACCTCTTTTAAAATCATCTATGGACGATAGTTTTGCCACCAAAACTAAATTTACTTATTTGAATTATCAGGCAAGGCTATTTTCCGATTCGTAACAGCTTAAGGTATACGAATACTGTTAGCGCAAGAACAGAGTTGGCTTTGTTCACGTTGTCCACCTAACAATTTAACCGCTTCTATTGACCATCTCATCTACCTGGGGAAGGGCATAACCTTCTATCGAAAGTAGGAGTTTTCTATAAGCCTAGAGTAAGCTGTCATGCATTTAAATTGGGAATGGGTAGCGAGCAAGATGCAAAGCCTACGGCATGGCTTCGCTAAACACACTACAAGGATTGCGCCCTTATTGATATTAAGGTTTAAATGCCGAACAGCACAGCTTATAAAGGAAAACTAAAATAACTGGAGTTTTTATAAAAATCAGCATATAGGAAGATGTCAAAAAACTTAATCAGTTTTACGGATTAAGCCTCCTTAAAACGCTTACTGTACGATTCGTTTCATCTGTTCAAAACTTGCTGTTTCAGTGGAGGGATATTAATGTTTACTTATATAGATAGATGGATAATTTACCCTAGTTAGATAAATTTTTATCATGCAAGTTAAATTCGGAAAAGCAATGAAAAGTTTGTATAAATTGATAGGATTGACAACCCCAGCGTTGATGGCATTGGGTACAGCCTCGGCTGTGGCGACAACACCATCATCTCCAAGACACCAGCCCTCCACTTCAGCCGGAATGTCTGTAGAAAATGAGACCCCTGATAAACTAGCACAAGTCTCAGCCAACTGTCGCCAAGTGGCAGCTATAGGAGGGGGGTTGTATGTCCGAGAACAACCCACGGTTTATAGTGAGTCTGTCACCGTATTAACAGATGGACAAACTGTCACGATTGAGAATGGTGGCACCAAGTATTGGGTTCCGATTTCCGCCCCTGTATCCGGTTATGCGTTTAGAGGTTTTCTGACGTCTTGTTAATCTACTCCGGGGGATTTGGTATAACCTCTCTTTTGACATTTGACTGGGCGAAGCATTTGCGATGCTAATTTAGCAGTAGAACCGAAACACCCGCAATGGTTCGCCCCTACTCGGCAAAAATATCTAACTGCTGTACCGATGTGTCTGGGGTAATCGTTTCAGTATCCTGGGGTTTTTTAGCAATACCTTTCCGCAATCCCATGGCAATTTTACTGTGCTTTTCAATTTGCCCCATCACCTGCTTTGCCCGTTGAATCACCGCCGGAGGTAAACCCGCCAGACGCCCTGCTTCAATCCCATAAGACTTATCCGCCCCGCCCGGTTGAACTTGGTGTAAAAAGATAATTTCATCGGGCAATTCTTTCACCGTAACCTGATAATTAGCAACATTCTCTAGAATAGATGCCAGTTCGTTTAATTCATGGTAATGGGTAGCAAAAATAGTCCGTGCTTGAATTTCCAGAGACAGATATTCCGCCACCGCCCAAGCAATGGATAACCCATCAAACGTGGCGGTTCCTCTGCCAATTTCATCTAATAAAACCAGGGACTTATTGGTGGCATGATTTAAGATATTTGCCGTTTCATTCATCTCCACCATAAACGTGGATTGACCCGTAGCTAAATCATCAACCGCGCCAACCCGAGTAAAAATGCGATCGCAGATTCCCAATGTCGCCGATGTCGCTGGCACAAAACTCCCCGTCTGCGCCATAATTTGAATTAATCCCACTTGGCGTAAATAGCAACTTTTGCCACTGGCATTGGGTCCAGTGAGGATAATTAAATCGGGACGTTGATGATTCTCTGTCTTTGTCTTTTCCGCAGATGATGACGTGGACTCCTCCCATCCCAAATACGCCGAATTAGGGACAAAGAATCCCACCGGGAGAGACTTTTCCACCACGGGATGGCGTCCATCAATAATCGTAATTTCCCGCCCCTCTACCATTGTGGGACGACAATAGCCCTGGCGTACCGCAATTTCTGCTAAACCCGACAAAACATCAATCGCCGCCACTGCGCGGGACAGATTGCGAATTAACTGGGCGTAATTCCCCACTTGGGCGCGTAATCCGACAAAAATCTCATATTCTAAGCGGTTTAAATCATCCCGTGCGGTCAGAATCCGGGTTTCGCGTTCTTTTAAGTCAGGAGTAATGTAGCGTTCTTCGTTGGTTAGGGTTTGCTTGCGGATGTACTCGTCGGGAACTTGGTCAGCTTTAGAGCGAGCAATACTGATGTAATAGCCGAAGGTTTTGTTGTATCCTACTTTTAGATTAGCAATACCCGTGCGATCGCGTTCGCTGACTTCTAAGTTAGCAATCCATTGCTGATCTGCTTCCGCCATGCGACGCATTTCATCCAGTTGGTCATTCACCCCAGGACGAATTAAATTGCCTTCCTTTATCTGTAATGGCGGCGATTCCACCAGATGGGCGCGAATGCTGTGTCCTAACTGTTCTAATTCAGGGGGAAAGGTTTGCAAGGCTTTCAGATAGGGAGAACCCCCATACGCCGCAAGTTCGGCTAAGTCGGGTAACTTTAACAGGGAATCCGCTAACGCCACCAAATCCCGTGCATTGGCGGTTCCCGAACTCGCGCGTCCAGTTAATCGTTCTAAATCATAAATTCCCCGTAATAACTGACGCAAATCTTCCCGCAGTCCGGTATTTTCCGTCAACTCCTGAATCGTATCCTGTCGCGCCCGAATTCCTTTAACATCGAGTAAGGGTTGCAATAACCAACGGCGTAATGCCCGTCCACCCATGGAGGTACTGGTTTGATCCAATGCCCAGAGAAGAGAACCATGAAACGTATTATCCCGCACCGTGGTGGTAATTTCTAAATTGCGGCGGCTTTGGTGATCTAGAATCAGATAATCGGCTAAAGTATAGGTGCGTAAATGTTGCAGAGCGACATAATTTTCCTTTTGGGTTTCTTCCAAATATTCCAGCAATCCCCCCGCCGCCCGCACTCCCAGAGGCAAATGTTCACAACCCATCCCTTCTAGCGATCGCACTTTAAATCTTTCTAGGAGTCGTTGTCTAGCTTCTGAGGAACGGAAGGGGGTTTGCGGACGCAGGCTATAACAAAAGGAACTAGGGAACCAATCCGGTAATGACTCTGAACGTTCCCCTGGACGCAACATACTCCCCAAATCCGGGGCGTTGGTGGGAATCAGCACTTCTGACGGGTGCAAACGCAACAGTTCCTGAACCAGTAACTCTAAATCCGTGGCTTGAGTCGTGAAAAATTCCCCCGTGGAAATATCCGCATAGGCTAATCCCCAATGATTCCCCGCTATCACCACCGCCGCCAGGAAGTTATTACGTTTAGCATTCAGCATCCCGGCTTCGGTTAACGTACCGGGGGTAAGAATCCGCGTGATTTCCCGTTTCACCTGACGCCCTTCTTTGGCGGCGATGGAGGCGTCTTCTACCTGATCACAAATAACAATCGCATAGCCTTTTTCCACTAACTGAGTGGCGTGGCGTTCAATGGAGTGATGAGGGACACCCGTCATCGGAACTCGTCCTACCCCTTTTCCTGCCTCCTTACTGGTGAGGACTAATTCCAATTCTTCCGCCACTCGCCGCGCATCTTGGAAGAAGGTTTCATAGAAATCACCCACCCGGTACAGCAGTACCGCATTCGGATACTGGTCTTTGAGTTCCGCAAAATGCTGCATCATCGGCGTTAACTGCTTGCGGTCTACCGTCCGATGATCCATATTTTCCGCAGCCACCTGTTTCGCCTTCTCGGTGGCGCGAACGTCGGTAGCACCGTTGGATTCGGGAGTAGATGCGTGGGAATATCCGCTCATGAACAGTCTCAATGATATGCCGACTTCTTAATGACTTTACCGTAATCTGGGGAGGATTGGTATTAAAGGTTTGTTAGGATTGCCTGGGCGTGGGTGCGAAGCGTCACCTTAAACCCAGGATACGGCAATGCCGTACCCCTACGGAAGAATTGATTGGGTAGGGACACGATACCATCATGTCCTGATTTAGATCTAACAGACAAACGTGCGATCGCGCCGTTTGTAGTTGAGGCTTTAGCCTTAAACAAGTTACGTCGAAGAGAACTAACGGAACTCGAAAAACTCACCTCCAACCCACACCACCTGGATTCTACCCGTTAACGGTTGGGTGCGGGGCGGGTTTATTGAATTGAGAAGTTTCTCGCCAAAGATAACAGTAAAACCCGCCCCTACGGGTTAACTCATATTTGGGTTAAATTGTCAAATTCAGAGGAAATAAAATCAACAGGCAGATTATGCGATCGCCTGAACCTTTTCCGCAGATCCAAATGATAAGCTAGACCTTAGAGCCACTCAATCCGTAGAATCTTAGATCATGAACCCTCCCACCTTGCACCAGATTGAAAAAATGGTCAGTTGCTTATCGGATGAAGAGCAACTGTGGTTAATGGAAAGAATTATTCACAATTTGAGACTATCTCGCACCCTTAACCATCGTGACAGCCAGGGAAAAACGGTTGAACAGCAACTGGTAATGATGGCAAATGACCCAGGGATTCAGGGCGAACTCAAGGCAATTGAGCAGGAATTTGCCGTAACTGAAATGGATGGATTAACTGAATTGTGAGCATTCAACGCGGCGAAATTTATTTTGTTAATCTCAACCCAGTTCAAGGGAGAGAACAAGCCGGAGAACGTCCTGTGCTTGTCCTTTCAATTGATGCCATTAATCGTTTACCGCTAGTGGTAACGGTTATTGTAGGAACGAAAGGAGAAAATATCCAGCGCGATTACCCAACGAACGTGCGGGTTTCTACAGCCGACAGTGGTTTGCCCATGGAAACGGTGTTCTTATGTTTCCAAATTCGCTCCCTGGATTCCAAACGCTTTCCTAAACAACCTGCGGGTTTACTGTCTGAAGAAGTTATGGCAAGGGTTGAAGCAACGACTCGCTATTGCTTAGGCTTATAACTACCTTATCTGTGATTGCGCTGTCTACTGTCTTGGTCTGAAAGGCTTCATAGATAGGCTATAGGCAGGCACATTTTCATAGGTGAAAAGTATACCAGAAAAGTAGGCGATCGCACTTTACCATCATCGGGGTAGGATTGGTATTAAAGGGTTGTGGCAATTTTTTAAACTGTGTTCCTTGATATACCTGGGTTTTAAGATTTTCACCTGTCAGCACTAAAATAGGATGGCGATATCTTTGAGGGAGAGAAAGGAAATGCATAAAACTGCTGTAATTGCTCTAACGATTAGTACGTGGATATTAGGATGGGAGGTGGCTCAAGCAGCTAACCCTAGCTTGGGGAGTTCTTTTCAAGAGTGGTGTCTGAACAAAACCCGTTTGTCAGCTGAGGCAAGGAAAACAGTAGAAGTGTTGTTAGAAATAGCCGACACGAGTGACTGTCAACAAGCTAATGAAAACCTATCAAGTCGCACTGAGCTTGACCTCAAAGTTAATCAAATAACAGATATCAGTCCTCTATCTGGACTTACCAATCTAACTTTGCTTTACCTCAGCGACAACAAAATAATAGATATCAGTCCTTTATCTGGACTTACCAACCTGACTGGGCTTGACCTCAGCAGTAACCAAATAAAAGATGTCACTCCTCTATCTGAACTTACCACTCTGACTTGGCTTTCCCTCAGCAACAACCAAATAACAGATGTCAGTTCTCTATCTGCACTTACCAATCTAACTGGGCTTTCCCTCAGCTCTAACCAAATAACAGATGTCAGTTCTCTATCTGGACTTGCCAATCTGAGTTGGCTTGGCCTCAGCGACAACCAAATAAAAGATGTCAGTCCTCTATCTGGACTTACCAATCTGAGTTTGCTTTTCCTCAACGATAACCAAATAACAGATGTCTCTCCTCTATCTGAACTTACCAATCTGATTCACCTTGACCTCGGAGACAATCCCATACCACAGCCAACTTGTCCAGTCAGTCCCCCAGATGTTTGCGAGTTCTGACCATAATTTAGTAGTGTTTACCGCGATTGGTGCTATTACCGCCTTGTCTACTATTTGTGTCTAAAATACTTAATCAAAAGGTTATAGGCAGGCACATTTTCATAGGTGAAAAGTATACCAGAAAATTGTGCGATCGCACTTGACAGTCATCGGGGTAGGATTGGTATTTAAGTTAATAGGTAAAACAAAAATGACCGCTTATACGATAGACTTTAACCCAATCATTCAGCTAACCGACGACCAATTTTATCAGTTGTGTCGGGCGAATCCAGATCTTAAATTTGAACGCAATGCCCAAGGAGAACTAATTATTATGCCTCCAACTGGCGGAGAAACCGGAAATCAAAATTTTGAGTTTGGTGCTGATTTAGCGATATGGAATCGCCAAACTCGATTAGGGGTTGGCTTTGACTCCTCCACCTGTTTTAAACTCCCCAATGGTGCTAATCGTTCTCCGGATTTGGCTTGGGTGATACAGGAACGATGGGAAGCTCTGTCTCCTGAACAACGCACCAAGTTTCCACCCATTTGTCCTGATTTTGTGGTGGAATTGATGTCTCCTTCGGATACCTTAAAAGACAGGCAAGATAAAATGAAGGAATATATCGAGAATGGCGCTCGTTTGGGTTGGTTAATTGCGCCAGGAATGAGACGAGTGGAAATTTATCGTCCTCAGCAAGCTGTTGAAGTTTTAAAGGCTCCGGCTACTCTCTCAGGAGAAGCGATTTTACCCGGATTCATTCTGAATTTAAGCTCTATTTGGTGAAGGTGAATTCAGGCGATCGCACCGTTCGTAGTCAGGGAAACTTAACCCTAAACAAATTACGTCGAAGAGAACTAACGCAACTCGACCAACTCACCTAAAACCCACACCAACTGAATTATACAAATTAGCGGTTGGGGTCAGAGCGGGTTTTTTCGCTTACCTTGACGTTGACCGAGGAAAGAGACGTTCTAAGCTATCTTGCAATTGAGAGTGGGGATAAATATTGGGCTTTTTACTCCAAATGTAGTCTAAAGTTTGTTGATAAGTCCACTGGGGATTTTTCCAGAAACAATAGGCAACACCGACAGAACCACTGCGACCAATCCCAGCACGACAATTGAGTAATATCTTCTTTTTGCCTTGCTGCACTTGTTCATCAATCCACTGAACAGCGGCTAACAACAATTCATCGGCAATCGGATTCGATGCGCCGTCTAAAGTCCCCATTTTTCTATAAGTAATAGGAGAAAATTCGGGAAACATTAAGGTCAATTCCTCGCCCAAATTCAGCACAGCATCGATACCTAAAGATGTCGCTTGGGACGCGGCGATAAAATTGCCGACATAGATATTAGGGAAAACTTCGACAAAATTGGGTCCTTGTGTCCATTGCCTATCTGGAGACGGCAGTTCTACTTTAAGGTAACCATTTTCCTGAAATTGTCCTGCCCATTGCCATGCATTTTCGTCATTTTTCAGGCGAAATCGATAGGTGAATTGAAAATCTCCGGGAGCAGTTGGCATAAATGAGCCTTGGAATACAGAGACTGGCTGGGATTCTTCGGGAGTATAGATTAAATTGATGCCATGCCAATCCCCTTCGCTATTGAATTTGGTTAAAGCATTCGTCCAGATTTGCACAATTAGGTCTTGAGGCGGATGGGGACTCAGAAGTTTAACTGTTGCCCCAAAATTCTCCAACATATAAAGCGTGATGTGAGAATGTAAGCAAGGATAAATGTCTTGAATTTGCACCAGTGAAAGATTGGAATTCTGCACCATAGTTTTAATTAATAAATTGCTCTGGCGGCTGGAAGTCGCAGCTACACAAATGAAGTCCGTTAAACAAGGACTGGATTACAAAGGGGTAGTCAAGCTAGATTTGGTTGGGTCTTAAGGTAAGCTTATCACCAATAACCCATAAACAAAACCCTGATGGTAGGGGCGGATGTAACCACAAAGGTCGGCGATGTTTTAGACACAATTGTAGGGGCGGGTTTAGGGACTTAATTCAAATATCCACCAATAAATGTTCAACAAAACCCGCCCTCCCTCACCAATAAATGAACTTTAAGGATTCAGGATCACGGTTAAATCGAGGACAAACCCAGGTAACACATCTTCACCTGACAGTGTAGGTGGTTCGTCAATCGAGAAATTAATTTGTTCTACATCAACAGTCGGTCGATAAATTTCCACCAGGGGGGTTTGGGGGTCAATAAGCCAACCTAAACGAGTGCCATTATCTCGGTACTCTAACATTTTGGCACGTAAGTTTTTAAGCGAATCACTTTCAGAACGAAGTTCAATCACAAAGTCTGGACATAAAGGAGGAAAACGTCGCCGTTGTTCAGGAGATAAGGCTTCCCAACGTTCCAGAAGCACCCAGGATACATCGGGACAACGTTTGGCATTATTAGGTAATCGAAACTCAGTGGAGGAGTCAAAAACTTTTCCCAGTCTAGTTTGTTCGTTCCAATTGTAAACTTTAGCGGTCAGACCCGCATTACTAATACCACTTTCTCCACCTGTTGGGGGCATAATAATTAGTTCTCCATCAGCGGTTAGTTCTAAGCGCCATTGCTCATTCGCGACACAAAGTTGGTAAAATTGCTCGTCGGTTAAACCAACGATAGGAGGTACATTCAGGGTTAGAGTTTCCATTGCTATGCCAGCTAACTGGATTAATTATATTATCGGCGATGTCTAGGGCAAAGCACCATTCTCGACTGGATGGTTAAAACTGCGTCTACCTAAAAAAACTGACAGAAGTAGATTTCTAAAGCATTAGTGTTGATATTCAATCATATACCGTAGTGGCGTGGCACAGCTCAAATTGTGGCATAGATTTGACGGTGAAATTGGGCGCACGTCCGAAAAGGGCGCACGTCGGTGCGCCCCTACGGTTTCTCCACGGATACAGGCTCAAAATTGTTTCATCCGTTGTGTGTTAATGTGCCAATTTCCTGGAAGATTGGCATCAGTAAATCGACATCGAGTAAAAATACAGTAATCGATTCTTTATCTTGGGGAATGACGGCGACATGACTGGCAACTTCTAGAGTATCGGCTCGTCGATAGGATTCGGGTAGTAAACGAATGGCTGATAAGGGTATTTCCATTAACATTGGTGTGTCCGTTACCGGAATTCCATATAAGTCCCCTGTCGTGTTTCTAACCACAATCAAATACCCGCCCGTGCTGGATTCCTGAATCGGGCTTTGCTTGAAAAATCGCCAATACAAGTCTACAACAGTCACTTCGCGATCGCCTAAATGAGCAACGCCGACATGATTCAGCCCACTACTGTAGATTGGTGTGTGATCCACGACTTTATAAACTGACTCAATGCGTAAGGCTAGATGCAGATTTCCCATGCTGAAGACAATGAATTTTAAAGATGGAATAACCTGTCTAGATTGGGATAAATCAGTATCGTTGGGTTGAAATTGAGTAACTAATGTTGCCATTTGTCATTTGTCCTTTGTCATTTGTCATTCGTCATTAGTCATTCGTCATTCGTCATACTCGCTCCCTTGAGAAGCAAGCTAAGTTATTTGTCTTATGCCATTTATCGGGGCGGGTTTAGTTACATCTGGATGTAACCAAAAAGATAGTAGTGAAACCCGCCCCTACATAATCTCCCCCTGCTCCCCTTGCTCCCCCTGCTTCTGATAACTGCTCACTGATAACTGATAACTCTCACCTGATCAAGAGGGTTGCAATTGCGGCTGTTGTGACTTATCCTGGGTTAAAATTTGTTCGATCGCACCTAAAAATTCTTGTTCCAGATAGGGTTTGGTAAAGTAGGCATTTGCGCCTAAATGCCGTGCTAACCAGCGATGTTTATCGTTACTGCGGGAGGTTAACATCACCACCGGAACCTGGGAAATCTGGGGATCTTGGCGACGTTGACCCAGAAATTCAAACCCGTTCATGTTGGGCATTTCAATGTCACAAACCACTAAATTAATGGCTGAGGTTTGCCGTAATTGTTCCAGCGCTTCTCGTCCATCTCTGGCTTGTAATACCCGACATCCAGCTCGTTCTAAGGTGAGGGCGAGAGTTCGCCGTAAGGCTACGGCGTCATCTACGACTAAGACGGTGGGGGCTTTCGCGGTTTGGACTTTATCATTTGTGTGAGCAGTACGCGACTCGCTCATGCTCACAAGCGTGCGGTTGCTGGATGTAATTGAGATTGACTGGCTGCTTTGACCTAAAAGCTGATCCATTAACACAGCGCCATCAATCACGGGGATTAAACTGCCGTCCCCTAAGATAGTACAACCGTAAGTAAAACTCGGAGGCGCGATCGCACTACCAAAGGGTTTAATTACTAATTCCTGTTCTGTGACGAGGCGATCAATTTCTAGGGCGAGAACATATTGATCTTGACGCAAAACCAGCATCGGTAACGCCCAATTGGTTGGTGATGGAACCGAAACCAACGCCTGACTGGGACAGGTTTCGGGTAAGGGACAAGCATAATCCAATAAATCCGTTAACCGATAGGTGGGGACAATTTGACCCCGCCAGCGTAGAAATCGCTGTTCTCCGGTGGTTTTGACTTGATTGCCTTTGGGAATAACAATTTCTTCTACACTGTCTGAGGGTAACGCCAACGCGGTGGAACCAACGAAACAGACGAGTAATTTACCAATGGTGAGGGTTAACGGTAGGCGTAAGGTAAACGTTGTCCCGACTCCAGGAGATGAATGAACCGAAATCGTCCCTTTTAATGAACGCATCTGCGATCGCACGATATCTAATCCTACCCCTCGCCCTGACAGTTCACTCACTTGTTCCGCCGTAGAAAATCCCGGTTCAAACAGAAATTCAAATAATCGATTAGAAGCCAGCGTCGTCAGTTGTTGCGGTGACACCAATCCCATATCAACCGCCTGTTGACCAATCCGTTTAGTATTTAATCCTTGACCATCATCTTTGACCTCTATAATGGTTTGACTGCCTTGGTGATAGGCGCGAATTTCAATTTGTCCAACTTCAGATTTCCCCTGCTGACGCCTCACCTCCGGCGATTCAATCCCATGGTCAAAGGCGTTGCGAAGTAAATGCAGTAGCGGATCATAGAGTTTTTCTAACGCCGCTTTGTCTACCAGAACATTTGTTCCATTCAGTTTCAAATTAACCGATTTTTCATACCGAGTAGACAAATCTCGGATCACACGCGGATAACGGTTAAGAACCTCACCCAAGGGCAACATCCGCGCCCACATCAATTCATCCCGTAAACTGGTCAGCATTTGGCGTTGCTGTTCCAGGGTTTGATCCGATTGCTTGGCAAATAGGGCGACATCATCCACTGATTCTTCCAACTGCACCATATCTTCAATCAGTTGTTGCAGTCGGGAGTTAAGGATACTATAGTTATCCAATTCCAGGGAATCAAACTCCTCGGTGCGGCTGACGAATTCAGTCAGTTGATTCAGCAGGGCGATGTTGATCTGGGGATTATAGCGTTCTGGTGAAATCAGCATCTTGTCTGAGAGTTCCCGCAAATTACCCACCATGCTTTGCACTCGGCTAAATCGCTCTAATAACTCTCGCACAGATCGTTGTAGTTGCTGGTGTTGCAGGGATAACCCATTCCGGTTAATCGCTAACTCACCCACCAGGTTATTCATGCGTTCTAAGCGTTCCGAGTCAACCCGCACTGATAGGTGAGGTGTCGCTGCTTCCTGTTTAGATTTAGAACGTTTCGGCGATACTGATTCAGGTTCTCGGTTCTCGGATGTGGGTTGGGCAGATGGATGAGTGGCAGAAAGTTCACTCGAACCCCGTTTTGAGGGAACCAGACTATTAGAGGTAACGGCAGGAGTTGCGTCATCACTCGCCGCAGGTGCAGGTAGATCTTCAACCGCAGGCAATTCCTCAAACACTTGCCCGATGGATGCGATCGCGTCTTCTAGGGTTTCTGGTGCAGGTATACTTAGACTCGATGCCGACGCTGCTGTTAATTCCTCTTCCGGTTCTGGTTCTACTTCTTCTTCCTGACTGGTGTCGGCTTCTACCTCCCCAAAAACATCCTCTAAGGAGGGAACCCCCTCTTCTAAATCGGCTAAAAGCGGTTCAGCATCAGTATCCAAAGACGAAGGAGACAGCGATTCCTCGGATGCTGGGAAACCTAACCCCCCAGCTTCCCCAGCTTCCCCGGCTTCCCCGGCTTCCCCAGCTTCCCCAGCTTCTCTATCAGGGGTCTCATCAGCCGCACCTGCTAATGCCATTAACTGAGGCGATGGGGTTCCCCCCTGAGTGCGATCGCCATTTAACACCGCCAGTCTACCTGCATCAAAATCAGCCAGGGCAAGTTGAGTAATCTCTAACGCCTTGTCTGGGTGAGCATTTAGCGCCGTAATTGCCGTGTTTGCGATCGCGCCAAATCCGGGTAGATTTAAAAGTTCGGCAAACCCCGCAAATACATCTGCTTGCGCCCGTAATTCTCCGGCTACTGGATGATGGTCTGGATCTGCCACCACCTGAGACAGTAATGCTAATCCTTGTTCTACATCCACTTCAAAGATGGATAATGCCATATCTACCCCTAATTCTGAGGAACTGGGGATAAAATTATCTGCCTGAGTTAACGCATCACCTAACCGGGTTTCAATCTGAGCAAAAATTGGTTCAGCAATCGCTAAAGCTTGCTCTTGATCGAACTGATTGGTGGCAATTTGCTCCATCAAAGGCAGACGCAAACAATCATAAGCTTGCAGCAGTTGACTCTCTAAGTCTGTATCAATGTCAACGGTTTCGTTGTAGAGTGCCTTGAAAATATTTTCTAGGCGATGAGCGATAGTTTTAATCGCCTCCAATTCTACACTCGCCGCACCTCCTTTTAATGAATGAGCGGATCGCATAATTCCATGGACATTTGCCGTGCTACGATCCTGGCGCAGATTAAGCAAACCTGCTTCAATATTTTGTAAGAGTTCTGGCGCTTCTTCGATAAAAAATTGATAGGCTTGGTCGCGAATATCAGGGTTGAGTGTCATTTGTCATTCGTCCTTTGTCTTATGTCCTTTGTCTTATGTCATTCGTCATTCGTCATTTGTCCTTTATATTTTGTAGGGGCACCATCCTTGCCATTGGTGTCAACTTAAGGTTAAAAGCGTTCCTTGTCAGACTTTGAATCTCGTCGAATCTCCTTTTAACCCCCCTTAGTCCCCCCTTATTAAGGGGGGAAACGTTCCCTCCCCTTGATAAGGGGAGGGTTAGGGTGGGGTCAGATCAAGGTATTGCTTGGGTTTTCCCTATTCCCTATTCCCTATTCCCTATTCCCTATTCCCTATTCCCTATTCCCTATTCCCTATTCTCTATATTCACGCTTCGTGTAGTGCAATCGTAGGGTGGGCACTGCCCACCAACCTTAAGAATAAAGGGCGACCCGATTAAATTGAGTGGATAAAGTTGTTGATTGATGTAAGCAGGTCGCCCCTACAGAATGAACCCAAGCGGTTAACCAATGACCAATGACCAATGACCAATGACCAATGACTAATGACCAATGACCAATGACCAATGACCAATGACTAATGACTAATAACTACTTCAACTTAAACTGACCCACGTCAGATTGTAGGGCTTGAGCCACTTTTCGCAGTTGTTCAAAGGAAGCCGAAACAAACCCAGCTTCTTCTGATGTTCGGGCAGCAATTTGAGCCACATCTGTCATCGTTTGGGTCACATCTTCAGAGGCTTTGGATTGGACAACCGTAGCTTCGGCAATCGCTTCAACTAATTGGTTAATTTGGTTAGATGCGGCAGCAATTTTGTTCAGCGATGCACGAGTTTCATCCACTAATTTTGTACCCGTAACCACCTGTTCTGTACCTGCTTCCATCGCCGCAACCACTTCATTGGTTTCCCCTTGAATCGCCGCCACCAGTTTTTCAATTTCTGCTGTCGCTTCTGCCGACTGCCGCGCCAAGGCACGTACTTCGTCCGCAACCACCGCAAACCCTCGTCCTTCTTCCCCAGCGCGGGCTGCCTCAATGGAAGCGTTCAGCGCTAGCAGGTTGGTTTGGGCGGCAAAGGTGCTAATCAGGTTAACAACGGTGGAAATCTTTTGCGAGGATTCACCCAAGTGTTTGACTTTTTTCGCCGTTTCTGCTACAGTTTCGCGGATTGCCAGAATCCCTTCAACTGTCCGGTTCATGTTGTCGTCCCCTTCTGCCACTGTCTGAGACGCCTCACGCACTGCCATCTCTGCATGTTCCGCGTGGGAGGCAACCATGCGTACCGTTTCTGCCATTTCTTGGGCGCGGCTGAGGGCGTTGGAAATTTGCTCGGCTTGGCGCAAGGCTTCTGCGGATAGGGATTGAACGGCAACTTCGTTGGTGCTTGTGGTTGTCGCCACCTGGGTGGCGGCGTCTTGCACCTGTTCGACAATCTTGCGTAAGTTTCCGACGGTAGCGTTGTAGGAGTCAGCAACCGTACCAATTTCATCCGCCGTGACTCGCGCCCGAATGGTTAAGTCTCCTTTACTAATTGGGTCTACTTCCTTCAGGAGTTCCAAGGCACGTTTTTGTAAGCTTTCTTTCAACTCCCGTTGTTCTTGCGCCAGTTTGTCCGTGCTTTCTAGGAGCATTACTCGGTCAATTACCAGTCCAATCTGACCTCCTAACTGTTTGAAGAAGTTGACTTCTGCGGTTTGCCATTCACGAGGAACCGAACATTGCTGCGCCATGATCAAGGCGAAGGGTTGACCTTCATGGAGAATCGGCACTTCTAAGTTGGCTTTGACACCCAGACGTGCCATTAATTTTTGTTGTTCAGGGACCAGATCTGCTTCAAAGACATGATTAGTGGCAACAACACGACCATCTTTATACGTCTCGCGCCGTTCCTCCGATAGGGTAAGTTCTTCAATCTTGTCATTCAGGCTACGGGGCCAACCCATGGCGACGGATTCAGCCGCAACATAGCTACTGCCATCGGGATTAAACTGGAAGATCATCACCCGTTCAGCCTTAAGGATTTTACGGGTTTCCTCAACCGCTTTCTGGAAGAGATCCCGGATTTCCTGGGATTTCAAGGTGCGAGAACCTGTAATCTCTGCCAGTAAACGGGCTTGTTCGGCAGCGAGTTCTTGTTCTTCAATAAAGACCTCTAACTGACCCGCCATATCGTTGATGTTGGCACCCAGGGTGGCGAGTTCGTCCTCTCCTTTCACTTGCAAACGAGTATTCAAGTCACCTTGACCAATTTTTGACACCGCACCTGCTGCATCCACAATCGGTCGAGTAGCGTTACCAGCCACGAACGTCGCGATCGCACCAACCATTAAGGTAGCACCCCCTGTCCCTAATCCCAATGTCCAGAGCATATTCCGTTGCGGTGCAAATGCCACATCCGTGGGACGGACAATAACCAGTGACCAGTTTAGGTTATAGTCCTCAGCCAGTTCTTCAGTGGGAGAGTAAGTAATAACGTCTTCCCGTCCAGTTCGCTTTTCAATAATGGTGAGGATGTCTTCCTGGTTTTGTTGAGCTTGACGATACGTCTCGGGAAACTTTTCCTCGAATGTTTGACCCACATCATCAGGATCTTCTGCAGCCACCACGTTACCAGACGAATCAATCAGGTGAAATTCTTGTTTCCGTTCTTTGGTTACACCGAAAATTCCATTCACTCGTTCCATCGGCTCACGGGTACGGAGAATGCCAATGGTTTTACCTGTCACTGAATCCTTAATCGGTGCGGTGATATACACAGCGTATCTGTTAGTCGTTTCAGAGAGTCGTGGTTCCGTGATGTAGATCTGATCCGTTTTCAATACTTCTTGAAAATAGTCTCGGTCAGAGTGATTTTCGAGAATTTCTCCAGAGTCCGATTGGGCAAGAACGTTACCCTGGAGGTCAAACACACCAATACTGTCGTAACTGTCGTACAGTTTCTCATAGGCATTGAGTAGACGTTCCTTTTCTTCCTTGGGTGTAATCTTCGCAAGTTCAGCATTATTAAACACCGGAAGTTCTGCCAGGACTTGAACGTCACTGTAGCGTTCTGCAATGAACAGCTCTAATTTATCTTCCAAGTCAATCGTGTTTGTTTGTTCGTTACTCACCACTTGGTCATACATCCCGCCACTGGCTGTGAAGTAAGCAGTCGCCCCCACCGCTAACACGGGTAACGTTCCAATCGCTAGCGCTAGACCAATCGCTTTACTTCGCAGACTAGACAGCAACCCGCGACGGTTTAATCGCTGTTCTGGCGTTTTTCCCATTGCCTCAAGTGCAGACAATTTGGGTAGAGGTTGATCAGCAGTCCCAGGCGTTCGATAGGGCATCGATGGGGGATAGTCACTCGAATAGTTTTGAGTCTCAACGGGTAGATTCTGCGAGTAGGAACCGCGACCATTGGTATCGTGATTGGAACCAGGTTTGGGAGAAAGTCTAGTCATGGATCAAACCTCTTTAATACAAAATAAGAAGGAATTGGCAAATTGCTCAAAACCGGACTTATGAGAATTCATTTTCTACGGTTTGCCACCCTGCCTATTTCCATTGGCAAGGGTTCTACGATAGGAGATAAAATCTGATAAGCCTTTTGGCGGAAAATCAAACTGCCACTAAATGCGAGGCAGTCCTATTCAATAATCGGTCGTGTAAATTCAGTAAACTGAAACAACAATGAATTAATCGTGGAAAGGTAGAACACCCTGATTCGGACTTGATGAGTTAGATCGAAAACAGAGAAAACTAAACACTTGATCAGGGCGGGTTGAGTTGCATTGGGGTGAAAGAGCCAAGGGAATCGTAAAACCCGCTTCTACAGACTAAGATGATACGCTTCTACAAAATGGGATAAGCGAAAATTCCTCGACATTACACATTTGTTACCTTACCCCTTAAACAGATTGCTTGGGCATCGATGCAATAATCGCGTTTCCATCAATAATCACTAGCATTTCACCATTATTTTTCAACCAATACCCACGCAAGAATGGCACCAGTTCCGGGGTAACACTAGCGGAGGGAGGAGATTGAATCCAATCGGCATTACACCATTCAATATCTTCAACTCGGTTTACCACGAGTCCTAGCATTTCGCTGTTGGCTTGGGTTGAAGTTGACGATTTGGTTTTGGCTTGCAGCACAATCGCCGTATAAGCTGAACCACTAGCCGCTTGTTGATACCACGGCGTAAGTCCGACTAAGTGACCTAAATCAACCATCCATAAGACTTCACCCCGCCAATTGTAAGCCCCCATCACCCAAGCAGGCATTTGAAAAATTGGGACAATTTGACCTCTAGGAATCGTCAATACTTCAGTCAGTTGATGAATGGGTAATAAAGCGGTGGTATCCGGTAACAAATGAAACCGCAAAAACTGTTCATTTGCCTGGGTAGAAGAACTGGATAATTGTTCTGGCGTTGGGGTAGTGGGTAAGGAAGGATTTGAGCTGAGTAAGACGTTAGACATTGACATTCTCTACAACTTAGGTAGTGTGGGTATCTGGATCACATACTTCTCCAGGTGAGAAAGATACCTGTACTACTTTTGCCAAAATAAAATGAGAGGCTTCCACTTTCTCTCGTGGATCAGCTTCTAATCAACTGTTTCACTGTGCGTAAAAGTTCTGCCTGATCAATCGGTTTACCAATGTAGGCATCAGCACCTTGTTTCATGCCCCAAAATTTATCCATTTCGCCATGTTTTGTTGAGCAAATAACCACAGGGATGCTTTTGGTATTAGCGGCATCTTTAATGTCTCGGCAAACCTCAAATCCACTCCGACCGGGTAAAACAACATCCAGCACAATTACATCAGGTTTTTGGCTGCTAAGTTTGGCAAGTGCTTCTTCACCACTGTCAGCCGTTAGCACCTTAATTCCTTCGTCCTGTAAGCAGCGAGTAATGATTTGCAAATCGGTTAAGCAATCTTCGACAACTAAAGCAGTCCCCATGGTATTGACCTCATGAAAAAATGAATGGGATTGGGTCAGTCTAGATTAATCATTAGATTTTGGATTGTGTTTCGATACATCTCAAGGTTGATTTAAAATCAATCCAGTAATGACTAATCTAGATCGAATGGACATTAAGCCTATCGCAGCGTCAATTGTTTGACGGTACGCAGCAATTCATCTTGATTAACGGGTTTAGACAGATAGGCATCAGCGCCTTGTTTCATGCCCCAAAACTTATCCATCTCGCCGCCTTTAGTCGAGCAAATCACAATTGGAATTTTGCTGGTATCAGCCGCCGCTTTTAAATCACGACAGACTTCAAACCCACTGCGCCCTGGAAGCACAACGTCGAGAACAATAACATCCGGTTTATGGTTATTCAGTTTTTCCAGAGCCGCTTCACCACTGTCAGCCGTCAATACGTTGATACCTCCTTCCTGTAGACATTTAATGATAATTTGCATATCGGTGGCAGAATCTTCGACAACTAGGGCAGTTCCCATGGGAGTTTCCTCTCGTAAAATAAGAATGGATAGTTTTGATTGAATTTTCGTTGTTAGTCAGTGATTTTCATCAATCATCAATCACTAATGACCAATGACTAATGACTAATGACCAACAACACTCTGCTTAAGATGCTTGCTAATCACATTAAGTACAGTCCCCGCATCAATGGGTTTATTCAAGAAATCCGATGCGCCCACTAATTTGGCTCGAACGCGATCAACAATGCCATCTTTCCCAGTCAAAATCACAATCGGCGTAGTTTGGAATGCTTGCAATTTGCGTAATTTGGCGCAAATCTCATAGCCATTGGTATTTGGCATCACTAAATCGAGAAAGATTACATCAGGTTTACGAGCAATCAAAAGCGCGATCGCACGTAAGCCATCGTCAATCACTAGCGATCGATAACCACTGGCGGTGAGTAGTTTTTCCATGGTGTGGCAAACTAAGGGACTGTCATCCACACAAGCAATCAGCGCCTGGGTCGATTGTGCAGTGGCGGGTGGATTTTCTGAATCCTCTTGCCTTACTGGATTCGGTAAATCTGGGATAGAAATCAACTCTATTAATTCCCAGCGAATATAAGGCAACAGAGAACGAGTCACTTGCAAGACATCCCGCTTCATCTGCACCGCCACATCCCGCAGTGTATGTTTCCCGTCTAAAAGTTTGCTCAGGAGTTGGTAAACCGCCTCTGAGGTACGGGCTTGCAAGGCTTGTGGTTGTCTAATAACGGGAGCCTGGTTGGGAGAATAGTCTACAACCAAATCGTGATGCCAAGCCTGCCATAACTTATCAGTTTGTGCGATCGCCATTTCTACATCAACAACAGGAAGCTGGGTGGATAAGGTGTTATCTTGTTTGATTTTGTAGGTGGTTTGCTTGGCTTGGGCGATATCAAACAAAACTTCCGTAATCACTGATTGAATCAGGTTCTCCGTCTGTTCATGCGTGATCTTCTGTTGTTTTGCCCATAAACTCAACAGGTAATATTGCCAAGAAGTTTGACAATTCGCTTGATTGAATTGGCTTAAATCACGCTGTATGGTTAGTCGATCCAACCTTAACTGAGGGCTGTGAGCAGCTACATTTCTCAGCCACCGTCTCACTGGATGAGTTCCACCCGTGGCATACATCAGATGACCGTCGCATAGAAAAAAAAACCATTTTTGCTGGTCTGGACTTGTCAATATCAGCTGACCGCTAAACCGAATCCGTTTTAAGGTTTGAATAAATTGAACTTGTTTAGATGCTGTAAACAAGCTGAAAGACACATTCGGTTTGATTGATTTAACGGTCATGACGACACCATAGTTTTGACAAATTAACAAAAGACTGATCGGCTACACCCTATTCAGTATTTCCATTTCTCCGGCTTCGTTTCTATTCAATTAATAGCACTGTAAATAGGTTGTTGTGGGTAAATAACTAAGAGTTTTATAAAAACTTTTTTCCTTTCGCAATAGAGGAAAATCGTAATACATTGCTTTGTTTGTAATACATATATTTATTTAGTTTTAAAAGTAAATAATATCTAATGTATTTGCACCTAAAACAAATGGATTAATCCTAATATTATGTCGTATTAAAACGTATTACATTTTTGCTAAAACAGGATAAAAAGAGATGAAAGTGGCAAAATTAAAATGTAAAGTTTTGTCTACTGTATGACAACAATTTTAAAAATTCGATGAAGCGATGAAACCAATCCTGACGAGCCAATCACCGTGGCGTTTAATCCCTCCCCTATGCCTCTCTGGACAGCTTCAGATGGCAATTGACCAATGGCTTCTGGAACAACAGCAGGGGAGCAATGTAGAGCTGTGCCATGGCACGTCTGGGTACACAGGTGCTAGGAATGCTCCAGTTCTGCGGTTTTACACCTGGGAATCTGCGACAATTTCCCTAGGATATCATCAACGTCGTTGGTCTCCAGCTTGGCAAACTCTGACCTGGAACGGAAAACCCATTCCCTTAGTCAGGCGTCCCACGGGAGGACGCGCTGTGCTACACCAAGGTGATTTAACCTATATGGTGGTGGCTTCAGGACTCAGTAATAAGCGCATTGAGGCATATCAGCAGATTTGTAAATTTTTGATTCAGGGATGGCGATCGCTCGGTGTCGATTTGCACTATGGTAAGGCGGGACGAGATTATCGCCACAATCCCAATTGTTTTGCCACAGCCACAGGTGCAGATTTGGTCACAACTGAAGGGTATAAACTGATTGGCAGCGCTCAGTTGCGACGCGGCGACGCGATATTGCAACATGGTTCGATGCGCTTAGAGCCAGATACTCAGTTATTTGCTCAGGTGTTTGGCGAAGCATCTCCTGTCAATTTACCTCTGACTCAGCGAGGGGATAATTTAAGGCAAACAGTGATCGAAGCACTCACCCAAGCCGCCGCCGATTGTTTTGGTGTGGAGTTTG
Source organism: Coleofasciculus sp. B1-GNL1-01 (assembly GCF_040220235.1). Classification (NCBI taxonomy): domain Bacteria; kingdom Bacillati; phylum Cyanobacteriota; class Cyanophyceae; order Coleofasciculales; family Coleofasciculaceae; genus Coleofasciculus; species Coleofasciculus sp. B1-GNL1-01. The sequence goes on along the minus strand of NZ_JAVJTO010000092.1, from coordinate 34,881 downwards.
TTGTACAACCGTTATCTGATCAGGAATGGCAAGAAATTTTAGCGAATGTCGAGACGTGCCATGGCACGTCTGGGAGCGGAGGAGACAAGGGAGAAGATATAGGGAAGATATGATTTAATTTTTGCACTCGGTCAGGGCAGTTTAGTCGCATCTGGGTGAGGCAAAAAACGATAATAGTGAAACCCGCCCCTACACACACGCCATGATAGATATAGCGCTACGCGCCAGGCAATAGGCAATAGGCAATAAGCTGTAATGCATTTAAATTGGGTATTAGTAGCGAGCAAGATGCAAAGCCTGCGGCATGGCTTCGCTAAACGCACTACAAGGATCTCGCAATTCTTGACATTATGGTTTAAATGCCGAACAGCTTAGGCAATAGTAAAGAAAAAAGCTTACTAAATCAGGGGATTGAGCGATTTTGAATTTTTCTTAATTTGTCCTAACGTGTCTGCGTAGTGCTATAAAGCAGAAGAAATCAAAAATGGTTAATCGAGATTGGCAGCAATTTGCCCTACTGTTAATCGATGTGCAACAGGATTTCTGGAATCTAGAACTCGAACAAGCGTTTCCAGATTTCCAGTCAAATATTGCTCGTTTGCTCCGCTTCTGTCGTCAAGAGGGACTCGAAGTGGTGAATCTGCGGGAAGTTTTTAATCCCGATGGTTCCGATTGGTTACCGCGATATCGATTGCGGGGACGTGCGGTTTGTCTACGAGGAACGCCAGGAGCCGATGTTTTAAGTGTGGCGGCGGCGCAATCTGGAGAAACGGTTATGGAAAAGCAAACTCAAGATGGGTTCCATCATCCTCCGTTGCTGGATTATCTGCGCTCCAAAGGGAAAAAATACATCCTGACGGCGGGATTGGTGACATCGGTTTGTGTCCTGTTAACCGCCGCTTCCGCCTCTCAGTTGGGGTTCTTGGTAACTGTGATTTCGGATTGCTGCGCGGATTATCCCGAAGCTCACGCGATCGCACTCCGTCGTTATCGAGGCTTTATGCTTGAATTAGCCTGTCTTGATGAACTTCCACAACGGTGGGGAGAGTGGGTTGCCCAAATTGAGCGGTTAGGTTGACGCCTTGCTCCCTACCTTCTGCCTGGTTGGTGAGCCTGTCGAACCTGGTTGGTGAGCCTGTCGAACCACTGCCCTCTGTTTACGGTTATCCACATCAAAATTTTACTAATTTCTGTATCAAATACTACGTTTAGGTGATCTTTTTTTATTTTATTCGTGGTATTTTTAAATTAGAGTCAATACCAGAAGTAAAGCTAAAGGAATGTTCACCATGAACAAACAACTACAAAAACAAGCCAAAGAAGCCGCAGCTACTCATCGCCAAAGCCTGCATAAGAACTTGCAACATCGTATAGAAGTCGCTAGAGCCAATGGCAATGACGCTTTGGTTCGTCAGCTAGAAGCCGAAGCCAGCTATTTGAAACTCAGTTAAGAGGCATATATCAATTCATCCTGACACAGGAGACAATCAAATTCTCCGAATGTCAGGAAAATTTAACACCCCCCCAGAATCCCTTTTTTGAATGTTGGCATTTGGGCGGGTTTCGTTGATCAGTCGGGTTTCGTTGATCAGTTATCGGTGAGGAGTGCGGGTTTCGTTGATCAGTCGGGTTTTGTTGATCAGTTATCGGTGAGGAGGGCGGGTTTTGTTGATCAGTTATCGGTGAGGAGGGCGGGTTTTGTTGATCAGTTATCGGTGACAAGCTAAGGTTAGTCCCTAAACCCGCCCCTACAATTGTGGCTAAACTCCCCCTGCTCCCCCTGCTCCCCCTGCTCCCCCTGCTCCCCCTGCTCCCCCTGCTCCCCCTGCTTCCCCTGCTCCCCCCGCTTCCCCTGCTTCCCCTGCTCCCCCTGCTTCCCCTGCTCCCCCCGCTTCCCCTGCTCCCCCCGCTTCCCCTGCTCCCCCTGCTCCCCCCGCTTCCCCTGCTCCCTCTGCTTCATCGTATCTACGAAGCTGCTCAAGTATTTTTATGCCCGCTGCACTAGCGCCCCCCAACCACGACATCCTTAATCCGCACATGGGGACCACCAACGCTGACGGCTAGGGGCATTTGTCCGCCTTTACCACACCCGCCACTGACATAAAGCGTATCATTACCGATCGCGTCAATATCTTTCAGGGTTTGAAACACATTCCCGGTGAGAGTGACATCGCTGACAGGTTCTGCAATCTTACCATTGCGAATCATATACCCTTCTCCGGCGGCAAAGGTGAACATTTCACCATTCGTTTGTCCGCCTAACATCCGTACCGCATAAACCCCTTCCTCGATATCGCCAATCATCTCCTCGAAAGAACAGTCTCCAGGTTCAATCGCTGTATTCGTCATCCGTACAATGGGCGGATAGGTAGCATTAATCGCCCTGGCGTTCCCTGTTGGCGTTTCTTGCATCTTGCCTGCGGTTTCCCGTGAATGCAACCGTTGGCTGAGAATGCCATCTTTAATTAAATACTTGCGCTGGGCGGGTACTCCTTCATCATCGTAGTGTAGAGTACCTGGTAAACCCGGTAGCGTCGCATCATCAATCACATTCAGTTGGGGAATCGCCATCGGTTTCCCTAGGGTGAGTAACTCTTGCATCCGGGGATTTTCATAGACAAAATCGGCTTCTGATAAATGTCCAAAGGCTTCGTGAATAAAGACACCCGCCAAATAGGGATCTAAAACAACCGTGTGCTGTCCACCCTTGACTGACTTCGCTTCTAGCTGAGTCACCGCCCGTTTCGCCGCCCCTAACACCCGTTCTTCAATCCCCACTAATGCATCGTAATCGGAACGGGAGTGAACCGACTCAAAACCTTGACGCACGATCCCTTCATCCCCTCGCGCGATCGCACCAAACCGGGCGGATATATCCAGCCGTTCTTGGACAATGCAGGAACCTGTAGAATTGACAAAATAATTAATCCCGAAGCGATCGCGATATCCCACCATTGTGGTTTGAATTCGCGGATCATACTCGAGTAATAGGCGATTATACTCGGCGATTAACTGACGCTTTTCTAACAGAGATAAACCACGGGGATCGCGACCTAGTTCCACCGCCACATAATCTTGAATTGGTTCTAGGGGCGCTAAACTTGTGGTGTCTTTCCCCACTAACCGCGCTTGGGAAATCGCCGCTTCAATCCGATCCTGCAACTCCGCCAACCCATTAAATGTGACAAAACTCCATCCCCCTTGATGACAAGCGCGAATTCCCCCCGCTAAACTCAAGCTACGGTCTACCGCATCCAGTTGCTCTCCCCGAAACGATATCGCCGTTTGCTCACTTTGCTCCACCCGAATTTCCACATAATCAACGGTGTCTCGATAGGGTGCGATCGCCTGTTGCAATTGTTCGTGCATGACTATCTTCCCACGCTTTCTATAAACTTATGCTTTCTATCTTAAGTAAAATGTCACTGAATTAAGCGTTTGTAGTCAGCGCTGTCTTCGCTATAAATGCTGCCATCCACCCAACACTCAAATTCTCGTCACCCACCAAACCCTTGAGAAGTGGTGCGTTACGCTTCACTAACGCACCCTACAAGTTGGCTACAATTTAGCTTACTTAAAATTGACAAGATTTCGCTGATAAGGGATCACTAATAACGGCTCATGGCGTCTTGAAGCCATTAGGTATACTGGTAAATAACCGATTGCTCTAGCAGACTTATACCCGTAAAAACATGTCTTTCAGATTTCTATTAAGGGATGCCTGGAAAGCGTGGCATCGCCATAGCGGTTGGATGGCTTGGAATTTATTTCTGGCGTTTATCCCCTTAGCTTTAAGCGTTTGGCTCTTTCGCCGATCTTCTGGCTCTCGTAACCTTTTGTGGTGGGTAGGTTTCATTGTTTTCATGGCGTTCTTACCCAATGCACCTTATCTGTTGACGGATATCATCCACCTAATTGATGCGGTTCGCCGTGACTATTCCGTCTGGGTGATTACGTTGGTATTAATTCCGCAACATCTAAGTGTTATTCTACTGGGCTTTGAAGCTTACGTTATCTCGTTAATTAATTTAGGATACTATTTACAAAAGCAAGGTATGGGTAAATTTACGCTTCCGGCTGAACTGATTACTCATGCCCTATGCGCGGTTGGTATCTATTTAGGACGATTCCTCCGATTTAATAGTTGGGATTTAGTTACACAACCGGAGGATTTAGCCCAAACCGTCGTTGACGATTTAACGGCTAAACGTCCCCTGTTGGTCATGTTTGTCACCTTTATCGTGTTGACAGTATTTTATTGGGTGATGAAACAAATCACCCTCGGACTCATTCTCAAAGTGCGTTATCGCAAAGTTCTCCACGAAGTAGGTGGGGATAATTAAAGTTAACGGTAGTGATCGTCATTTGTCATACCTGTAAAGCAAGTGAGTAGGGTGCCGTTAGCGACAGCGTAACGCACCCAATCCTTTAAAAATCGGTGCGTTACGCTCCACTTTGTTCCGCTAACACACGATGGCGGCTTACATTTTGACGGCTTCATGAGTTCCATACGTTAAAATTCTTACAGAACAGGCATTTGGTGAATTACCCAGCGCATGATTGACACCTTACAAACTCAACTGTACCAACTGGAACAATTTGCCGATAATCTGGTTGGTAATCAGCTTACCCATCTGAGTGCATTGAGCATCGGGATTATCTTTGCGGCTGGGTTGCTGACTAGCCTTACTCCTTGTATGCTATCTATGCTGCCGATCACAATAGGCTACATTGGCGGCTATGAAGCCAAAGGACGCCTGCAAGCCGCGACTCAATCGACTTGGTTTGCTTTGGGGTTAGCCACCACTCTGGCTGGATTGGGGATTTTAGCCGCATCGGTGGGGCGGGTGTATGGGCAAGTGGGTGTTGGGTTACCGATAATTGTTAGCCTGATTGCGATTATCATGGGGCTAAACCTACTCGAAGCCTTACCCTTACAATTACCGTCTTTTGGCGGAATGGAGTGGATTTCCCCCGATTTGCCCAAGGGGATACGTTCCTATCTGATTGGTTTAACCTTTGGTTTAGTCGCCTCGCCGTGCAGTACACCCGTTTTAGCAACGTTACTGGCTTGGGTGGCGAGTACCCAAGACTGGGTTTTAGGCGGGGTTCTGCTATTATCCTATACGGCAGGTTATGTTACCCCGTTGATTGTGGCGGGTACGTTTACCGCTTCGATCAAGAAATTATTAGAAGTACGCCAATGGTCAAGTTGGATTACACCCGTGAGTGGGGCTTTATTAGTCGGATTCGGCGTCTTTTCGCTGCTGTCTCGGATTCCTGGGGGAATTTTTTAATTAAATGACGTTAGATAATCAATCTGTGCCTAATCCTGTCGGACGTTGGTTCCGGCGTTATATCCTATCATTTTTAGCAGATTTGCGACTGGCGATCGCACTCCTTCTCGCGATCGCTCTTTTCAGTATCAGTGGCACCGTTATCGAACAGGGTCAATCTCTTGCCTTTTATCAAGCCAATTATCCCGAAAATCCCGCCTTATTTGGGTTCTTAACCTGGAAAGTGCTCCTATTCTTAGGATTAGACCATGTATACCGGACATGGTGGTTTTTGTCAATCCTAGTTCTGTTTGGCAGTAGCCTCACCGCTTGCACGTTTACTCGTCAATTTCCCGCCCTGAAAGCCGCTCGTCGCTGGAATTATTACAAAGAACCACGTCAGTTTCAGAAATTAGCACTCAGCGCTGAACTAGAAACGGGTTCGGTGAATTCCTTATCCCAACTGCTGCAAGCCAAGCGCTATCGGGTATTTCAAGAAGGAGATAGCCTCTACGCCCGCAAAGGAATCGTCGGGCGGATTGGTCCAATTGTGGTTCATGCCAGTATGCTGATTATTCTGGGTGGGGCAATTTGGGGCGCAATGACGGGATTTATGGCACAGGAAATGGTTCCCAGTGGTGCAACCTTTCACGTCAGAAATATTATTGATGCGGGTCCCTGGGCAAAATCTCAGGTTCCTCAAGATTGGGGGATTCATGTTAATCGCTTCTGGATTGACTACACCCCCGAAGGCGGAATTGATCAGTTTTATTCCGATTTATCGGTAGTGGATAACCAGGAACAAGAGATTGACAGAGAAACCATTTATGTGAACAAACCCCTGCGCCATCAAGGTGTCACCTTCTACCAAACCGACTGGGGAATCGCGGCGGTGCGGGTACAGTTAAATAACAGTCCGATTTTCCAGTTACCCATGGCGAAACTGGATACCCAGGGGAATGGGCGCATCTGGGGGACGTGGGTACCGACGAAACCGGATTTAAGTGAAGGGGCTTCATTGTTGGCAAAAGATTTACAGGGGACAGTTTTGGTGTATGATGCCAAGGGTAAATTAGTCTCCACCGTGCGTTCTGGAATGAGTACCCAAGTGAATGGGGTAACGTTGCGTCTTAAGGAATTAATCGGCAGTACGGGTTTACAAATAAAAGCTGATCCGGGAATTCCGATTGTGTATACAGGCTTTGGTTTGCTGATGGTGGGTGTAATTATGAGTTACGTGTCTCACTCCCAAATTTGGGCATTACAAAAAGGCGATCGCTTTTATGTGGGGGGGAGAACTAACCGCGCCCAGGTATCCTTTGAGCGAGAAGTGATTGAGATTTTAGATCGCTTGCATGAGGATAAATCAACACCTGACGTTCCCCCAGTAACGACAGAATCGTTAGCGAGTAGTGGTTAGCTTTCCTCGACTCTCATCCCACGGTCGAATCTTTGTGTCAAGCAAAAAATTCTAGAAGTTGTCTAACTGATCACTTGCAAAACGACAGAGCGCTCGACGGGCTGTGTCTTGAATCTCTGGATCTGGATCAGACAACTGCCTCTCAACGGCTGGAGCGGACACTGGGTCGCCAATCCAGCGTAGAGATGCGATTGCTGCTAAGCGAATCGACGTTCTGCTATCGTCTAGACAATGGATTAAGGCTGGAACTGCACGAGGTAGACCTATGCGACCTAATGCTTGAATCGCTTCCACACAAATTACCTCGTCCCGATGGTTCAAAGCATCTACTAAATGGGAATAAGTTAACTGACCCAAAAATCCCATCGCTCGTCCCGCATCAGCTCGGCTAGGATGCTCAGGGTTCTGCCAAATCTCAAACAGGAGTGAAAGACCCTCTTGACCGCTGAGCTGGGTCAGGGCTTCAAGTATTGGACCGCGAATGGGAGACACACGCCACCCAGTTTTCTCAGGCAAAATGCCACCTTGGGTTCTGATTTGCCAATCCATTTCTAGATGGTACTGATACCCACAGATGGGTTGCCAAGTCTCGCGGCTTAATTGTTCGATCAGCACAGGAATAGCTTCTGTGGCGTGAAACTTAACAAATATCTCAAGACATGATGAAGTGATCAACCAACGTTCTTTTGCCTGCTGAATGAGTGGCGGTATCACCCTTCTATTGGATTCATTGACCTCTAGGAGCGCCAAGGCGGGGCAAATGGCGAATCCAGCTTTGGGCAGTAACGCCAGTAGGTGATCAATAGCTTGCTGATTACCCGCTCTAACTAGAACCATCGCGATCGCAATCATCCCAGTGTGACTTCTAGGGATGGAAATTCTCTGAAGTCGCCTCAGCAAGGACTCACTTTTGGACTGTCGCATTTCTCCAAGCCTCGGTCCTAGCTGTGGATCTTGAGCAATTTGCTCCAAGCATTCTATTGCCAAGGCTTTCTGCGCCGGAAAGTCAGGCGACTTGAGATACCGCAGCAGTACAGGGACAGCCGCCAAGCCACACTGCTTGAGGGCAAGCTTCTCTTCCTCATAGAGAGAGTGGTGCTGACGCTGGCGAATGTTTTCCGCGATCGCGGCGACGCCACGCCGATCACCAAACTGACCCAAGGCTGCGATCGCCGCTTTCTTTACATATACATCTTGTGTCGGTTCCTGTAAACCACCTATAATCACATCCAAGCCTCGGAGATCGCCTAAATGTCCCAAAGCTATCAATGCTACTCGACGCAAATTAGGTTCATTCTCGGCAGTGGCAAATGGGGCAATCAATGGGTAGGCATCAGGATGACCCAAACGCCCCAGAATTTGAATAATCCAATATTGGTATTTCCTTAACGCCTGATCTTGCAACGCCCTCTCTAGCAATTCCAACAGCCGCTGATCTTGAGGCTGTGCTAGTCTACTTAGTCCATAGAGAGCATTGATCCGTTGACTGACATCCGGTGTTTGCAAAGCGTCGATCAGCAGCGCTTCAACTTTTGTACCGCCGATGCTGGCAAGGCACTCTAGTATGAAGCGACGGAGACCGTTAGGAGCCCATTCAAGAGAGCGAATCAGTGGTGCTTCGGCGCGGCGATCTCTGATGTCGCTCAATACCTCTAAAACACGCTCTTGTAGCCCGTAATCTTCCCGAGGGTGGATTAGCTCAAGCAGAAATGGCACGGCGGTAGCACCAATGTTCACCAGTGCCTGCTGCACTCGCGTCCAATTGAAATCGCCGGCTAATAAGAGCAGTAGCGGCTCAATCGCGACATCACAGTTGACTTCCTGCGCTGCCAAAGTCCCAATCCCTTGCACCGCAGAGTATGGGAGGCTCTGATCTTGATGGGGATTGATTAGCAGTAGCGGTAGAAGCGCATCCCGTGCTGCTGTGCCTCCTAACTGAGTAATGGCACGTAAGGCTTTGTAGGAGCAGTAGGAGAACCATTTGTGGTGAGGGTTCAGTAGTGGCTGCAATTGCTCGACCAAGGCTGGATCACCTAGAGACCCAATTTCTTCTAAAGCCCAAGACATCGCCCTGCGTGCCATGCCATCTTCCCAGTCCATTTGCTCTGCATGATGCAGAATCCAAACCATAGAAGGATAGACCATTTGGGTTAATTCCCCATTAATACCTTCTCATATAGTTCCCCCGCCCGTTTCCAGGTATATTTCTGCTCAACCAGCGATCGCCCATTGTCTGAGAGTTGTTTGCGAAGCTGACGGTTCTCAAATAAGCGACTCACCGCATACACATACTCAGCGGGTTCATTCGCCCGTAATGCCCGCAGGGGGACATCTCCACCATCGACAGGCAATCCTTCCAAACCGCGATCGCTTGCCACCACCGGGACTCCTGCTGCCATGGCTTCTAGGGTTTTGTTTTTAATCCCATAGCTAGTCCGCAGGGGAATCACGCAAACTGTAGCCTTATGCAAATACTCTACGGTTGAACTCACCCGCCCTGCTACCGTAATTCCCGGACGTTCCTGCAACTCTAACACCTCAGATACAGGGCGTGCGCCAACAATTTCTAGCGTTGCCTCTGGATACCGTCGTAAAATCTCTGGGAATACTTCCAAGCTAAAGAAACGTACCGCATCAACGTTTGTCGGGCTATCCATGACGCCGACAAACACTAATCGCTGTCCTCCCGGATCAGAGACACGCTTGGGAAACTGTTTAAAATCAACGCCATTGGGAACTAGCGTAATCTTGCCCTCGGGTTCATAATCCTCTATCTGACGCCGATCTTTAGGAGTGGCAACGACAATATTGGTAAACTTGCCACAATATCGCTCTTCGTAACGACGCAGTAGGGGTAAATTTAATTGCTCTCGTAGCTGCTTATCTGCTGGTTTTCCATCTAACTGATGGCGCTGCTTGCGATAGAGGGAACTATGAATATTGACGACGGTTCGCAACTTCTCTCGCCATTGGGGGCGAACATAGATTTCATTCATACTATGTTCGCAGGTGATCACGTCAAAGTTTCCTGACTCGATTGCCTGGTTTACCCACTCCTGCATCTCTGGGGAGTAGTGTTTTAATACACTTTGAGGCGTTCCTTGTTGCAGGAATGTACTCAAGCGCTGCACCTTTGACCGCAGTCCACTGTTGTTCTCTGAGCCGTTGGGTTGAGGGAAAACGACGAGTTCTTCGACCCACTCCTGCAATTTTTCCACCTCAGTCTCGGAAATATCATCAGTGCGTTGAGTCACCAGGGTAATCTGATGACGCTCACTCAGAGCCTTGAGTAAGTTAAACGTTCTAACCTCAGTGCCGCCGCTGGTGGGTGGATAAGGAAATGTGGCAGAGAGGATGAGAATTTTCATAATGCTTTAAATTCCCCCCAAAATGGTCATAAATTCGATTTTATCGGGATTAATGATGAATTGAGATGGCATTTATTAAAATTGGCTGGTGAATTATATCTATTTCATCAAACAGTTTTACTCAATTATATAAACATTTTAAGGTTTGAATCATAAATTATTTATATAGATAATTTATTGTTAATTTTTGATCACAAATTATTGACAGACTATTCCCTGAAGCAGATATCTTCAATGGAAATTTAAGCTGAAAAATGATCTCTCCCTAACCCTCCCCTTGTCAAGGGGAGGGAACTTGAATCGCTTGGGTTATACTAAAGCGGCTTTTGTTATCCTCTTTATCCCTGAAAAACTTTTTCCTTCTACCCCTTGGAGTCCTCTGCCCTCTGCCCTCTGCCTTATTCCAACCCCGGATTTAGGATGACTTGTTCATAAAGCTGGGCGGCTCGCTCCCATGTATAATTATTCTCAATAAACTGGCGTCCATTTTGTGACAATTCCTGCCTCAGTTGAGACTCTTCAAATAAGCGAGTCACCGCGTCAACATACTCGGAAACCGAGTTTGCCCTCAATGCTCTTAATGGTACATTGGGACGATCAACCTCCAGTCCTTCCAAACCGCGATCGCTTCCCACCACAGGTACACCCGCCGCCATCGCCTCCAGGGTTTTGTTCTTGATCCCATACCCTGTTCGCATCGAAACAATGCATACCGTGGCTTGATGTAAGTAGTCTGCCATAGACGCAACCCGCCCAGTTACCGTAATTCCGGGACGATTTCCCAGCGCCGATACCTCAGAGGTGGGACGTGCGCCAACCAGCGTTAAGGTTGTGTCAGGATACCGTTCTTGAATCGCGGGAAATACCTCTAAACTTAAGAACGTCACCGCATCAATATTGGCTAAATTATCCATCGCGCCGATAAACGTCAAGCGATGTCCACCTGGATCAACAGTGCGATAGGGGAATTGGCTAAAGTCTACACCATTGGGAATCACGGCAATCTGACTGGGGGGATTATAGGATTGAATCTGTTGGCGATCGTCATCCGTTGTCACTACAATATGAGAGAATTTAGCACAGTAGCGCTGTTCATAGCGATAAAGCAGAGGCAGATTCAAGCGATCGCGCCAGAGATTCTCACTTGTACCCGTTTGCAACTGATTGCGACAGGAACCATACACCGAACTGTGGATATTGACAACTGTTTGCAGTTGTTCGCGAAACTCCGGACGCACATAAATTTCGTTGACGCTATGTTCGCAGGTAATCACATCAACGTTATTCTTCTCGACACACTGATCAACCCAATCCTGTAATTGTGGAGAATATATCGAGAGGACACTGGGAGGAATCCCCTGCTGTAAAAACTGACCGAAGCGCTGTAACTTGCCCAACAATCCTCCCTTCAGACTGGAAGTTGTGGGACGGGGAAAAACGACCAACTCAGCCACCCATTCTCGTAATGCTTCAATGTCAGCATCAGTTACATCATCAGCGCGTTGAGTGAGTAGGGTAATCTCATGTCCAGTGAGATGTTTGAGTAAGTTAAACGTCCTCACCTGAGTCCCTCCTTGGGTTGGGGGATAGGGGAACGTAGAAGAGAGCATCAAAATCTTCATGGGTAATAGGTGAGGGTTTAAGGTGTGTATACAAAACGTAACCTATTTTAGTTTTGATCAAGCCTGTAGAATAGCAATAATTCTTCCCTCAAAACCTACTCTATCAATTGGGTAAACTGATATGGGATCATCTACCTCGATAAACGCCAAACTTCGAGCAGCCAAGCTACGGCAATGGCTTCCAATTAGCTTAATCGGATTAATCGCCGCAACCCTCTATATTTACCAACTCGCAGAAGAAGGATTCTGGATTGATGAACTCACCAGTGTTACCGACATTCAAACGGGACGGGGATTACCGCCGAACAACCTAGTTCGTCCCCTCTATTATATGCTGCTGAGTATTTGGATACAGGTCAGCAATCATGATGCTTGGCTGCGAGGATTATCCGTCCTTTTTGCGATAACCAGTGTTTTCCTTGTCTATCAGCTAGGTCGTCGTTTAGCAGGAGAAGCAGAAGGCTTAATTGCTGCCCTAATCTTGGCACTTTCACCCCTATTCATCAATCACGCCCAAGAAGTACGCATGTATGCTATGAGTACTTGCTTGGGGTTAGGCGGTACCGTGGCGTTGACATACGCCCTGATGAGAGAGCCAGGGAAGCGTCCCAGTTTGGCGTCAATGGCTGGATGGGCAGGTTTGCGACTCTTAGCCATATTGACGGTGCCGCTTAACCTGACGTTACTGATACCGGATGTCCTGTTGGTGGGATGGAGATTCCGCCATCAACGCGCCGTGTTGTTCGATTTTGGTAAATGGCTGCTGCTAATTGTGGTTTTGTGGTCTCCAGGTGTATTGTCTGTCGTTCACATGGCGTCTCCTTCATCCTCCTACGCCCAGCAAGGACATGTCACGGGGAGACGAACCCCACAATTAATTGATATTGTCCGCACCTTGAAGTTTTTTACAGTTTGGCCCTTCTCGGTGCAGTCGAATGCGATCGCCGCCTGGTTTTACAAGCTATTTACGGGACTATTGGCGGGCTTATTAGGTGCGGCGCTGATCAAAAATAAACATCACAATTCATCAAAGCTGTTTTGGGTTGCAGCCTGGGCATTTATACCACTCGGCTTAATCTTTGCGTTTTCCTATATCTCAATGTCCCTGTGGGTAACCCGCTATTTGTTATTTGTCAGCCCTTACATTTTCATCCTACTGGCAGCAGGTTTGATCAGAGTGTGGCGTCAGTGGCGAATCGTGGCGATAGCCATTGCGTTAGCCTATACAATAGCCGTTGGCGGTGGATTGGTGCGCTACTATACCGTTCAAGATCGACCCAATTATAAAGCCGTTGTCCAAGTAATTAACACCAACGAGCAACCGGGTGATGTAATTATTTGGTCGATGTATTATGCCAAGGCGCTAGCCCATTACTATCACGGTTCCGCCCCAGCTCATCAACATATCCTTCCAAGTACTTTAGAGACATCCGATCTGGAAAAGTTGTTGAGAGATTTATCATCCATCGAGTCGCGCTTTTGGTTAGCGACTCAAGTGTCTTCCCAGAGTTCTCCACTATTAGAGACATTCTTGGCAGAAAACTTCGATATCCTCACCCATGATTCATTCAATAAGCAGTTAGGCAGTGATCGAAGGATGGAACTTTTCTTGTTGAGTCCGCGTTCTACGGATATTGAGACAAATGATCAATGACAGACAAATGACCATGCACTTTTATTGTGCCGAATTTTGCTTGGCTTGAACCATCATCCGCACAATATCAGGCATTTTGTACTGGGCTTGCCATCCGAGTTTTTCTCTGGCTTTGGCAGGATTTCCCCGACTGACTGCTAAATCGGTTGGTCGGAACAAACTCCTATCCGTGATCACATAATCTTGCCAATTTAAACCGACTGAATTAAACGCCTCTACCACAAAGTCTTCTAAGGTGTAACTCTCTCCTGTGGCAATCACATAATCATCGGGTTCTTCTTGTTGCAAGATTTTATACATTGCCTCAACGTATTCTGGTGCCCATCCCCAGTCTCGTTTAATATCAACATTACCCAAATAAAGCTTTTCTTGGCTACCTTGGGCAATCCGAGACACGGCTGCAACAATCTTTTGGGTCACAAATCGTTGGGGTCTCAGGGGAGATTCGTGATTGAAGAGAATTCCAGAACAAGCAAACAAACCGTAAGCTTCCCGATAGTTTGCCACTTGCCAAAAGGCAGCCGATTTTGCTACCGCATAAGGACTTCTGGGGCGAAATGGAGTTGTTTCATCCGCCGCTTCTGTGCCAATATCGCCAAAACATTCACTCGATCCCGCATTATAAAATTTAATAGGTTCACCCGTAAACCGAATCGCTTCTAAAAGATTTAATGTACCAATAGAAATACTTTCTAGGGTTTCTACGGGTTGTTCAAACGACAATCCCACTGAACTTTGTCCTGCCAAGTTATAGACCTCATCCGGTTGGTTTTTCATCAGGACTTGCAGCACACTGCGAAAATCAGTGAGGGCGGCTGATTCTAGTTTCACTTGGTCACGGATACCCAGGCGGACTAGATTCTGAAAGGATGACATTTGAGCATCCCGTGATGTACCACAGACGCTATACCCTTCGTTGAGGAGTAATTTGGCTAAGTAAGCGCCATCTTGACCCGATACGCCGCAAATTAGTGCTTTTTTCATGATTTATCATGTATCATTTGTCATTTGTCATTTGTCAGTCAATAGGGAATAGGGAATAAGCAACAGGCAATAGGCAACAGGCAATAGGCAACAGTGTAAGGTAGAGTTTTGAGTTAACTCACGACTTCCTCATCTCCCTCATCTCCCCCAGCTTCCCCAGCTTCCCCAGCTTCCCCAGCTTCCCCAGCTTCCCCAGCTCCCCTATCTTCCTTGTTCCCTGATAAGTCAGCCCTCATCCTTGGGTTTGATTAGCATAGCTTGAATGGCAGCACGTAAGTAACCAATCTGACCATAAGCATAAACTAGATTATCAAACCGTTTGGCTGGGTCAGTCAAATGTTTCGCCGATTTATAGAGTCCCCGGGCGATGCGTTCTCCTCCTCGTCCTAGCTGACGTACCCCAGTTCGACCTGCGACTTCTTCGCGATAACACTCGCTAATCCCTTGCCACCAGCTACGCTGCAAAAACCAGCTTGCTTTGAGGCGTTCTGGGGCGACGTTGTGGGCGGCTACGGCATCGGGGAGATAAGCGACTTGCCAACCCTGTTTGAGGGCAAGTTCAGTCACGTATAATTCTTCGTTGGAGAGTAATTTTTTACCTTGACGCCCTAGATTAGGATCAAAGCCGCCAATTTGTTCTAGGAAGGTACGCCGGATGGAGTAGTTTAAGCCTCTGGGTGTTAAACCAGGTTCTTTGATATAGACAACAGTATCTCCGAGATCATAAAGTCCTAGATTGCCAGCAAGTTCTGGGGATATCCAGTTGGGGGGTTCGACGCTGGGGGGCCAGATTAGGGTGACTTTACCGCCAGCTACTGCCAATTTTTCATTTTGTTGATAAGCGTCTAGGAGAACCCTCAACCATTGGGGACTGGCGACAGCATCATCATCTAAATAGGCGAGAATGGGAGCAGTGGTTTCTTTTGCGCCTGTATTGCGTGCCACGGAAAGACCAATGACGGGTTCGTAAACGTACTTTAACTGAGGATGGGAGATTCTGGCTTCAACAATCTCACGAGTGCGATCGCTAGAGGCGTTATCGACCACTACGACAATAAAATTATCACAATCTTGGGCTAGTAGGCTATCGATGGCAGCACCCAGATAAGCATCTCGGTTGTGAGTACAGATAATCGCAGCAATCTGAGGCGTTGGCATAACTGTCAGGGTGAGTCGTCGCTAGGGAGTCTAACCAGCTCTGTTGTAACACAAGAATCAAATGAATCGGCAAATCGGCGTTACGCTGTCATTCAGAGGGGGCGGGTTTAGTCACATCTGGGTGGCAAGTAACGATAATGGTCAAACCTGCCCCTACACCCTTCAAAATAAAAAAAATCTTTTACAACCAATCAATTTTATTCGCTTTTTCATCAAGTTGAGTTTTGTGTTGCCCTAAGTCACGATACCAAGCACCGTACAGATTAACGGGAGTCTTGATTATATCAACAAAAGATGCTTTTCCAGTAAAAATTTGTCCGCTGGTTATTGGAAATTCTTTCAGCAACCAACGACTGAGCAAATAGAAGGTTTTCTTGGCGGTTAATTTGGGTTGTAATTCGACGCCGTGCAGTTCATGTAAGTATTTGTTTGAGCGTCCATAGCGTTGCCATTGGCTGCGGAATTCCTGTAAGTTAGCACGGTGGCGGTGTTGAACAATGGCTGTTTCGGCAAAGTCGAGTTGCCATTGAGTCTGGCGTTGAATTCGCCAACAAATATCAGCGTCTCCTCCGGTAGTCATGTAGGGACGGAACAAGCCTACCTCTTGTAAGGCTTGGCGACGAATTGCTAAATTAGCGGTTTGACCGTAAGGACAAAAGGGGTGTTCTATCGTATGTTTTTGGGTTAAGGTTCCTTGACGTTCTGCGTGTTTTTCTAGCAGCGTTTTACCGGGTAGAGCAGAAATTTCACCGACAACTAATCCGATTTTGGGATTGGCAAAGGGTTGAACCAAGAGACTCAACCATTGGGGAATGGGGCGACAATCGGCATCGGTGAAGGCTAGAATTTCACCAGTGGATGCTTTGATGCCTGTATTGCGGGCGGCGTAGGAACTTTGAATCTGGTTTTCGGTGAGGGGGTGAAGCGTGATGCCTTGAGATTTGGCGTCTTGAGCCGCTTGTTGCAGGATGTCAGGAGTGCGATCGCGGCTATTATTGTCTACGAGTAGGTATTCTACCTGATCCTTGGGGTATGTTTGACAGAAGAGACACTGGATTAAGTCGGGTATGTCGGCTATACCGTTATAGATGGGGACAACGACGGATACCTTGGGGACAGAGGGGTAGGGTTGACTATCGGGAGTGCGATCGGGGTTCATACTTTTATCAAGAATTAGTGTCCAACTATACCAGTATCGACTCAGATCGGTTCCTAGCACTGCCTGGACTACTTCTAAGTGGATTCGACATCAACCACGCTTCCCAAAAATGGGTTAAGCTATTGGGAAACTGCTACAGTGAGGACTTTTCTCTATGTCATCCTTTGGTATTTATACCCTAGCTAATGATGCAGTTTATGACCAACTCGTTGCCTTACTCAACAGCATTGAGGTGAATGTCAGTCCTGACATTCCAGTTTGTGTAATTCCCTATGACGAACGACTCGAACGAGTAAAGCCGGAAGTTGATTCCAGAGCCAATGTCACACTGTTTGATAACAGGGAATCAATTCAACGCTGGGAAGACTTTGCCACACAGGTTTGGGCAGCTCATCCAGCCGCCAAAAAGAAGGCGATTACTCGTCCCCCCTGGGGCAAAGGTCATCATAGAAGGTTTACGGCTTTTGATGGGCAGTTTGAAACGTTTGTCTTTTACGATGCTGATAGTCTAGCCATGAAGTCGGTGGAGGATGTATTGGAAAAGTTAGACGCCTATGACTTTGTGTTTGATGATTGGGAACACAAGAAATCGGTGGATACGGCGGCACTGAATATTCCTCTAATTGAAAAAAGTGGTATTTATACAGAAGAACAGATCCGACCAAAACTGCATTGTTCTAGCTTTTTTGGTTCAAAACAAGGAATTTTTGATGAACAAGAACTATCAATTTTGAAAGAGCAGCTTATTGAACGGGAAGAAATAGCTTGGGTATCTCGTTGGTGGGATGATGCATTTTTGTTTAATTATATGACGCTTCGGTGCGATCACCCCTTATATAACTTTACTCTCAGCCCCAACGGGCAAGACCGCACGGGTAATTGTGCGGATGCCGATCCCTTCGTGAATATTGATCAGGTTCTCTATAATGAGCAGGGATTAAAGCCGATTCATCGCATTCACTACATGAACTACTCGTCTAAGGATTTCGCCCAGTTATGTAAAGGAGAAGATGTTGATATTCGTTACAAAGATATATTTTTATGTTATCGCTTCATGAAACAACCCGATCAGAAACCTAAGCAACTAAAATCACCCAGCTTATTCGTAAAGACCAACCGAAATTTACAAAAATTTGTCCAAAAAGTCAAGAAAATATCTGTTAGTTGATTTGGTGTATTATCATTAGTTATTAATTATGAGTAGCTCGGCGAACATCACTGTCCTTAATGAAAACTCACAACTAGGAAATCTCTTTAAGACTGTAGTCAAGGGCGGCTATTGCATAGGCTGCGGTGCATGCGCTGCAGTCAGCGAATCTCCAATTCAGATGCAGATGGACGAATACGGCAAGTTTACTGCTACTATTAATCCATTAGCTGAACAGTCGTCCTTGGAGCTTCCCGTGGAGGCTGTATGCCCATTCTCAAGTCGCTCACAAAACGAAGATCAGATAGGTCAGGAACTGTTTGGCAAAGACTGTCAAGACCACAACAAAATCGGCTATTATCAAGCTACCTATGCAGGTTTCGTGTCTGAGGGAAATTTTCGCGATCGCGGCAGTTCGGGTGGAATGGGTACCTGGATTGTGACTAACCTGATGCTGGAAGGTTTAGTTGATCGAGTGATTCACGTCCAACCTCGTCACCCTTCTGAGGATGATTCTAGGCTATTCCACTACCAAATATCCACGACAATCGAACAGGTGAAACGGGGGGCAAAGTCTCGCTACTATCCTATCGAAATGTCTGAAGTTATTCGGCAAGTCCGAGAACAACCAGGACGCTATGCCATTGTCGGGATACCCTGTTTTCTTAAAGCGGTTCGTCTCCTGATGCGTCAGGATGCTATATTAGCGGAACGGATCAAGTTTTGTGTCGGGCTAGTTTGTGGTCATCTCAAGAGTAGGCGGTTTGCTGATATGTTTGCATGGCAGTGTGGCATTGAACCCGGTAACATTCTAGAGTTCGACTTCCGTAAGAAGATACCCGGTAGAAATGCTAATAGCTATGGAATTGAGGTAGTGGGACTAAAAGAGGGTCAGGTAATCACTCAAACCAGTCCAGTTGATCAACTTTACGGTAAAGATTGGGGGCTAGGCTTTTTTAAGTACAAAGCCTGCGATTATTGTGATGATGTGGTTGCTGAAGCAGCAGATGTTAGTGTTGGTGATGCTTGGTTGCCTCAATATGTTCGGGACAGCCAAGGTACAAACGTAGTAATTGTCCGCCACCCGAAAATCCGTGAGTTATTGGAACAAGGGATGGCGACTAGCAAGTTAAAGCTTGATTACATAGATGCTGAAGAAGTAGCTCGTTCGCAGGAATCAGGATTCCGTCATCGGCGGGATGGGTTAGCATATCGTCTCCTCATGACTAAGCGTAGAGGTGAATGGTTTCCTCCGAAGCGTGTTCAGCCTAGGATTGACCGTTCCAGACCTTTGTTTAACAAGGGGCAAAAATTCCGTGTTTTGTTAGCCGAACAAAGTCATATTGCCTTCAAAGAAGCAGTAGAAGCTCGTGACTTTTCCTTATTCGTAAAGAAGATAGAACCTTTAGTTGAGGCATATCGAGCATCCTATAAGCTACCTAAATGGATGCAAGTAGCGCAACGTGTTAAGCAGGTATTGATGGATCTGCTGGGAAGGTTTAGCTCATAGCTAGTAGTTTGTATTAAGCAATTTATAGTAATTAAAGGAGTTCAAGAATGACAAGGAACAAAAATCATCTACTAGCTTATTTTGGACATCACAAAGCAGCTAGTACCTGGATCAATTCTATAATTGTAGATGTTTGTAATAATCTGGGCTGGAAGACATCCTATGTCTCTAATGCCAATATGTTTAATCATAATCTGAAGGAGTTTGCAACTTTAGAAAATGTAGATTTCCTTTGTTATACAAATGCAGACTTTCTCTATGTATCTGCTCTGGAAAATTTTAAAGGATTTCATGTGATAAGAGATCCGCGAGACTTAATCACTTCTGCATATTTTTCCCATCTTTACAGTCATCCAATAACTAAGCATTGGCCAGAACTTAAAGAACACCGGAGACAGCTAAAAGAATTACCTAAAGATGAAGGTATAATTTTAGAGATGAAATTCAGTAAGCGTTTCCTTGAGGAAATGTATAATTGGAACTATAATATGCCAAACATCTTAGAAATAAAAATGGAATATCTTGCAAGTAATCCTTATAAAAATTTCCTTAATATTTTTGATTTTTTAGGAGTTTTAAATAAAAATGCTGGATTTAAATATTATTTGTTTCAGCTATCAAATATAATAATTAACAAACTAAATAAAAAGTACAAAAAATATTATTTTATTCCATTTCAATTCAGCATGGATAGTATTCCAGCAGAAAGATTATTGGGAATAGTATTTAAAAATGAATTTTCGATACTCGCAAAAGGCAGGAAAATCGGCGACGAAAATGCTAAGAGTCACTATAGAAAAGGAGTATTTGGAGACTGGAAAAATCATTTCAAGCAAGAGCATATAGAGTTTTTTAAAGACAATTATAATGAGGTTCTCCTAAAACTAGGATATGAATCAGATCCTAAATGGTGGGGAAATTTAGATAGACATTAAAAAAGTTGGATTATTTTATTTATGAAACGACTAATCGTCTCCTGGTTACTAACAATTTACACCACTGTTTTTCGCCTAATGCGAACTGTGGGACTCCTTCAAAGCGTGGAGTCATCTGCTCTTGTGTTACCCGCAGCAGCACCGGGTAATCTAGGCGATGAAGCTTTGGTGGCTGCAACAGTCAATTATCTTCAGCAAAAAGGTGTAAACCATATTGGTTTAATCTCTTACAATCCTGATCGCCAGTGGGGAGGCTTACATTCAGTCAATGAAGTTATTGAAATGAAAGACTATTTCTCTTATGGTTCATGGCGTTCCTGGAAAGCTTTATTCCGTCTTGTTCCTATTATTGGCAGATATGAGCAATTTTATTGCCTTGGTGCTGACATGATGGATGGTTATTATTATCCTCCAGCTACGTCTAAAATGCTGACTATTATTTCAGTCGCCGCGTCAATAGGACTTGATACAACTGTTATTGGGTTCAGTTTTAATGAAAAACCAACACCCGATTCTGTGCAAAGTTTACGGAAATTGCCATCCAATGTCAAATTATGTGCGAGAGACCAAATTTCCCAAGAACGATTGGTTAAACATACAGATAGAGCCATTGAACTTGTAGCAGATGTAGCATTTCTGCTGCCTCCTTCTGTAGAGTCCGAGACTGTTTCCGAAATTTGGGAGTGGATTGCTCACCAACAAAACAATGGTCGTATTGTAATAGGCTTCAATCCTTACAACCAACTCACTGAAGGGGCTGGTATTCAAACCTTTGAGCAGCTTGTTAGAATCTATGTCGATACCTTAGTAGAACTGTATTCAAAAAACCAAACAATTAGTTTTGTTTTAATTCCTCACGATTTTCGGACTTACAAAAACAAGTTCAGTGACCTTGCCATAATTGAGGCAATTTTCAAGGCACTTCCTGCCGAAATCCAGTTTCATTCTCGAAAAATAAGCGCAACTTGCACAGCAGCTAATATCAAAGCTATAGTTGGTAAGCTTGATCTGGTTCTAAGTGGTAAATTTCACCTTTCTATCGCTTGTTTAGGTCAACAAACACCCGTAGGCTGTATTACATATCAGGGAAAATTTGAAGGTTTGTTTAAGCATTTTGAGCTAGAAGGTATGATGATTGAGCCACAACAAGCTCTTCAGTCAAATAAGTTAGTTAAATTTTTGATTCCCCTGATTGAAAATAGAAAATATATTTGCCAGCAAATTCAAGCGAAATTACCTAAAATTCAAGAACTGGCACGCGCCAACTTTGTGTAAAGAGTACAGCGTCTTTTCAAGTTAGTCTTTGAGGATTATAAAGTCAATAATGCTATTTAGCATATTGCTTAATTTAATCTTTTGCCTTCAAAATAACTCTTGAATAACCTGATCTACCTTTCTCCCAACCGCTTCCCAGGAGTATTCTGACTTGACTAACTCATAGGCAGAACGAGCCAGTTTTTCACCCAAGGTAGGCTCTGACCAGAGTTGATACACACCCTCGACGATCGCGTCAATTTCATTCCGAATCAGCAAATGTTCTCCATCCTTAGCTTTCAACCCCTCAGCCCCCTTAGCCGTACTGATGACTGGACAACCAGCAGCAAAAGCTTCTAGGATTTTCAGACGAGTGCCTCCCCCCTGAAGCAGTGGCACAATCACAATGCTAGCAGCAGCTAGATAAGGCAGTACATCTCGAACCCCTCCTGTGACGATGATCCCAGGTTCTCGCTGGGCAGCTTCCTGCATCTTCTGATTCGGATTGCGTCCGACCAACAGGAGACGACAGTCCGAGTCAATCTCTCGTAACCGAGGATAGATTTGGTCTATGAGTAATTCTGCCGCCTCGGTGTTGGGTGCGTAGGAGAGTAAACCCACAAATAATAAGGTTCGGCGAGTATCTTCTAATCCACTGGGAGGGGGGCATTGATCCAAGCGCACCGGGTCATACTGTGCCACATTCATCCCATTGGGTACAACTTTAGTATTGGATACCGCTCCGTAAAAGTTATTGATTAGGCAAGCGTCATCATCACTACATACCCAAACTTGGTTAGCTTGACGGACGAAGTCGCCCTCAATGGACGTGAGATGGGAAAGCTGAATAGTCGCTTTCGCCCGTGATCTGAGACCCTGAAATGAAGGATATTTCTGCTGGAAAAGCTGTGCCTCTATGTTATGCTCATCAAAAATAATCCGACATTGATGACGCTTGACCACACTCAGGTAGGGATACAGCCACACCTCCTCAAAGATTACCAGATCAGGCTGGAATTTGGTTAAGAGTTCATCTAATTCCTGAGCCGCCTTGTGGGAATAAGCCCAATCCGCATCTGGATGTCTGCGGCGGCGCAGCCACCACAACCGACGTTCTCGATTTTCCCACCCTGAACGTTGTGTAGCAACATTAGTATGCTGCCATAGGACAACACCGGGTAGAGAGGAGTGCTTAGGAGTCCAGTTGGAAGCGGAGAAAACGGCAACCCGACCAAACTTGATCATGATGTTGATGTTTTGCCAGTTCCGGAGAGATACTCCACCCTTGGGTGGGTACGGCACTTCCTTAGTAATGAAGAGAGTCCGAATCGAGGGAGCGATCGCCAAATTATACCTCCTTGTATAACCCTTTCATATTTTAGGCTGAATCGCATTGAGGCTAATGTGAGTCCAAACTATTGCAGTTTGATTGAAGAATTTATTGCTCAACTCGATAAAATTATACCGGAATTTGGCTACAAAAAGAGTGTAACCCGTTGTGTGTCTACCGCACCCAGTAGGAGGTAAAGCACTGGAATTCTCACCTAGCCTGATTTGATTGTTAAAATTTAGACAATTATTCGTCATTAACTGTGTCCTTTGCTAGTGTATCATGTCTAAAGTTAGTGTTTGTATTCCCACCTACAACCGTGCCAACTATCTAGTTGAGTCAGTTAACAGTGTTCTGAGTCAGACGTATAAAGATTTTGAGTTAATTATTTGCGATGATGGTTCAACTGATGAGACGCCTACGGTTGTCAATCAGGGGGATGATTCCCGCATTCGCTATATCCGCCATCCTAAAAATATTGGACGCAGTAAAAATATGCGCTCTGGATTTGATGCAGCCCAGGGAAACTATTTTATCAAATTTGATGATGATGATGCCCTAACGCCAGAATTCTTAGAAAAAACAGTGGCAGTATTAGAGGCGGAACCCAGTGTTGATTTTGTCTGTACGAATCACTGGGTTATTGATAAAAACGGCAATCGCGTGGAGTCGGCGACGAAAGAAAATGCGGTGAAGTGGGGTAAGGATAAGCTGGAGCAGGGTATAATTCCTGATTTAATGCGGCAAACATTTCAATATCAAAGTTTGCAGGTGGGTTCAACCTTGTTTCGTCGCGCCTGTTTGCAGGATGTTGACTATATGCGCCCAGAAGCCGATGGCTGCGAGGATTTTGATTTACTGGTACGATTAGCGATCGCGCTTAAGCAGGGGTATTTTTTGCCAGAGTATTTGATGGAGTATCGGTTTCACGGGGGACAGACGAGTTTAAGACAGAATCTGCATTTTTTGAAGGCAAAGGTATTTTGTATTGATAGTTATCGATTTCCCGATCAGGAATTAGAGAAACTACGGATACAAAAATTAGCCTGGACTAAAGAAGCTTTGGGGTTACGGTTAATTGAAAATGGGGATACAGTTCAGGGACGCCAAATGTTGCAAGATGTAGCGGAGATTATTGGTAGTTCTCGGAAAGCGCAATTGGGAGTAATCTTATCCTATTTACCCCTCAGTTTACGGCAAGCGGCGTTGCAGGCGTTTCGTCAAATGCGTCCCAAAGATTATACCGATCAGGTGCGAGAAGCGGGTTGAATGTTTGTAGTAAGCGCTTCAGCGCTGCTATCCCTCAAGTGCTGACTACCAACCTAATCTTATGAAGCTAGGATGGAATTGTCTCTGTTGCCGATGCAGTCGTGCTGTTGGCTGTTGAGTCGGTTTGGGGTAAGTATGCCAAAACATTGGTCATGGGAGCATCTTACTCTCTAGAATTGGGGAAGCGAATTAAATAAGGTTGATGTTATGGACGTTAAAGAACTAAAGTTTCTGTTGAAACTATTGGGAAAACCAGATTATCGAGCCTCGATTACAGAACTTAAGCCAAATTCTAAAACGTCAGCCTCAGAACGCGATCGCATTTGCCGTCAGCTACGGGAACGGGATTTGGTTGGCTATAGTGAGGAGATTCAAAAGCTGAAGATTTCCCCAGCAGGAGAATCCCTACTGAAATTAGATCCGGCGGGATTACCTGTAACCCCGCAAGAGTTGAAAATACTCCAAGCTTGCCAGAAGGGCGCGATTACTCCCGGCCAAACCAAGATCACCCCGGCTAAAACCCGACAAGCACTCATCGACAGTTTGGCACATCGGGGGTTTATTGAGCCAGTACAGACGCAAATTAAAGAAGTTTGGCTGACGGAACCGGGGAAGGAGTATCTGCGGGAGGAATATATGCCTCTGGGTGCGGGAAATCTCACGATGACTAAAGCAATGTTGGCAGATTACCTGCGCTTTCTACGGAAATTTCTGCCCCGAGAATTACAAGCTGTTACCACGTCGCCGACGCCAGCGACAGCCGCATTGACAAGCCAGCCAGGTAGAGACGTACTATGGCGCGTCTCCAGTGATGAAGAGATTTTACAGATCATTCAAGATTTAGATCGGCAATTGGGGACAGACAACTATTTGCCGATTTTTTATTTGCGGGATAAGTTACAACCGCCCCTATCCAGGGAAGAATTAGATCAGGCACTCTATCGCCTAGAACGGCAAGATAAGATAGAACTCAGCGCGTTGCAAGAAGTGAGAACCTATACTCCAGAACAAATTGAGGCGGGGATTCCTCAAGATATTGGGGGACGCTTGTTCTTCATCATCGTGACGTAATATGAAGGGTACTGACTGGTATGCTGGTGGGTTTCGACTTCGCTCAACCCACCCTACACTATATCAAGGGTTTCGGCAATCCAAAAATGCTTATTTCAGTGCCATTCGACTTAGCATTCTATCCGCTAATTCTATTTCTTTGTTACGGCAGTCTCTGAGTAGAACCCAACTTTAGCATGGCATCCATCGATCAAATTATTCGGCAAGAGATTAATCCTTTTGACCCAGTTACCTTTCAAACCCGTAACTTTTGGCAGGAACGGCAAGATCAAGCGATCGCGGTTGATTCAATTCATAAAAACGTGATTACTCAAATAGAAAGGGTTTTGGATCAAGTTGCTAAAGACCATTATCCGCGCACTTTACTATTGGCGGGAGATTCGGGATCGGGGAAAAGTTATCTTTTAGCACGGCTTAAACGCACCCTTAACCCTAAAGCCTTTTTCGCTTATATTGAACCGTGGCCCGATAGTGATTATATCTGGCGTCATATTCTGCGGCAAACGGTTGATAGTTTGATGCATATTCCCGAAGGTCAACAGGCCTCTCAGTTGCTGCTTTGGCTCAAGGGTTTACCCGCATTCAAAAAAAGCAGCTTGATGAAACAACTACTGGGTGAGCAGAAGAAGTTTATTAGTGATCTGAAAGCAAGCTATCCTACAGGAATCTACAATCCCAGAGAGTTTTTCAAAGTCCTCTATCACCTGAATAATCCTGAATTACAGCCTCTTGCCTGTGATTGGTTACGGGGAGATGAATTAGATGAAGACGATCTCAAAGAATTGGGAGTTCAACGCCTGATTGACAGTGAAGATGCGGCTCAAAAACTTTTGGCTAACTTTGGCAGAGTTTCTGCTAGCAGCCAGCCGATTGTACTGTGTTTTGATAACTTGGATAGCATTCCTCGCTTTCCCGACGGTTCCATCGACTTACAAGCTTTATTTAATGTCAATTCCAGTATTAACACGCGCTATCCGCAAAATTTTTTGGTGATTATTAGCATCATTAATAGTACTTGGCAAAACAATAAAAATAATGTTCAACCTTCTGATAAAATTGAAGGTCGAATCTATGGAGCGCTTTCGCTCAAGCCGATTACATTGGAGCAAGCCGAAGCACTTTGGGCAAAGCGACTTTATCCGTTACATCAGCAAGCCACTCCTCAGCCTGACTTGCCAATTTATCCCTTAACTCGGCAAGCTTTAGAGGACAAATTTCCCCGTGGCAAAACCACTCCTCGCTACGCTTTACAATTAGGGCGTCACCTATTTCAAGACTACAAAGCTCATTTAGTTCAAGATGACGTTCCAGTCGCGCCTAACCCTGCACCAGAGACTCCCTCGCCAAAACCGCCAACTCCTCCAACTGATCCGTTGGCTGCATTGGATTTAGTCTGGCGCAAGGAATTCAAAAAAACGCAGCAAAAAATCGATAGAATTCCTAAACTCGGATCGCCGGAACTGATTCAAATGTTGCAAGAGGTTCTGAGTGCATTACAAGTCGCGGGAATTGAGCATCGACTTTTACAGAACACCAAATATTCGATTTATTCCTTGAGCTATAAACCCTCAGATCAGACAGAACGAATCGGAATCGTTTGGAGTGAAGAAGCCAATCTGAGAAGCTTTTCTTCTCTAATGAACGCTTGCGAAAAAGCACTTCATCAAAAACTATGCAATAGCTTGATCCTAATTCGGGCTGCTCAATTGGGTCAAACCAGAAATGCAGGATACAGACTGTTTAAGCGCATCTTTACAGGTTCACCTCATCGTCACATTACCCCCCATTTAAACTCAGTACACTACCTGGCAACATATCATAGTTTAGGGAATGCAGCTCGTGCTGGGGATTTAGTCGTGGGTGATCTAACGCCTAATTTAAAGGAGTTGGAAGTATTTATCCGTGAATCAAAAATTTTGCATAACTGTAGTTTATTACAGGAGTTGGGAATTGTTCCGGCTACTCCTGAAAAGGGGGGAGGAGACGATAAGGATAATGAGCTAGAAAAAGTACGGCAAGACGTTAAGGATTATTTAGTAACACTTGTCCGAAATGATGGGATGATGCTAGGGCGAAAAACCTTACTGGAAAACGCCAACCGCGAATACTCGCAGTTTAATGAATCTCAGTTGAACCCACTAATTGAGGAACTGTGTCAAGAAAATAAACTTCAAATTCCTAATATAAAGGAAAAGCTAGAAAAACAAGTTGTCTGTCTAGTTGTTAATCCTATCCATTAAAATGACGAATTCATTAACCGCTACTGATATCCGGGTTGCTGTCGAATGCCCTCGCCTATTTTATTTATCAAAGAAACTGGGCGGAAAAAGTTTATTTCTACCCCCAGAGAGTTCACAGGGGATTGGCACTACCTTTCATAAATTGGCAAATCAGTTTGTCAAACTGGCTTGTCAAAACGGTAAATTTCGACAACTGTTTGAAGCTGACGCCGATCATCTGAAAAAAGAGGCGATCGCGACTCAGATGGAACAGTTGTTTTATCAACTGGCTTTTTATCCCTATTTCCAAGAAATCACCCAAACTGATCCGGGAAAAGCCCAGCCGTTATTTCAAGTTTGGCAAGGATTACGGGGGTTAATTCAGCGTTGGGCAGAACTGTTAATTAAGAATCGCCGCTATCACAGTGCAGCCGAGGTTATTGGTAAAACCTTTATTGATCCTGATCCGAAACTTATTCAGCATCAGTTTACCTTATCTGATGGCACAAAACAAGTGGTTAAAGGTCAATTTGATAACTTAATTTTCGATAGCGATCGCCAGCGTCTCTGTGTGGTTGAATACAAAACTTATGAGCCTGTTGATCCATCCGCCCAGTTAGCCCAAGTTGCGGTTTATAGTTATCTCCTCTGGGAAAAGACCAAACTACCCGTTGACTCCGCTATCTATTGTGTTTTACCCGAATTTAAAGAGTATCACTATTCCTGGGAACAGCTAGAAACTACTGTGCATCAGCTTATTCCCCCTAAATTACAGCAGATGCAGAAATGGTTAACCTGGGAACCCGGACAACCCGATCCACCGCCGTCAACCTCCCAGGCTCACCTGTGCCAAATTTGCCCCCAGCAGGAAAAATGTCAGACGTTATTTGAGGGTGATGAATCGAATCACTATCTAACCAAACCTGCTGAGATTCGAGCTATGATTAAGCAATTGACTAGCGCAGAAATCCTCTGGCTGGATACAGAAGTAGCGGATTGGAATACCGCTAATCCCCGATTGTCTCTAATCCAGGTGTTAGCGAATCCTACCGATAGAACCGGGAAACATGCTTATATATTTGATGTCTTGGATCAGCCGGATGTGGTACAGAATTTTGTTGAGCAAATTATGGTAAATCCCGGAATAGAAAAAGTCTTTCACAACGCCAGCTTTGATCTAAGGTTTCTGGGGAAAGAACAGGCGGAGAATATTACTTGTACACAAAAGATGGTGAATAGGCTGACAAGAAAAAGGCGCTCGAATCGGCTGCAAGTCTCCAACAAGAAACTGAAAACATTGGCGGTAGAACTGTGTCAATTCTCTCATGTCGATAGTGAGGAACAGCAAAGCGATTGGGGACAGCGCCCGTTAACGGAAAAGCAGATAAAGTATGCCAAGATGGATACAGTTTATCTGGCTCATGTTTATCGCTATTTATTAGAATTTATTGCAGCAGCGCCCAGTCAAACATCTAACACTATTGCCTCTCAGCCTACTCCTGAGACAGTGGAAACGCCTCAGCCGGAAAAAGAACCTACTCCAGATGTTGATGTTGATGCGATCGCGCAACAGTTAGTTGAGACGTTACAATCCTTTAAGATAGACGTGACTTGTGTGGGAACCGCCGTTGGTCCAGCGTTTATTCGGGTAAAGCTGAAACCGAGTCTGGGGGTAAAGGTTAGTGC
Source organism: Coleofasciculus sp. B1-GNL1-01 (assembly GCF_040220235.1). Classification (NCBI taxonomy): domain Bacteria; kingdom Bacillati; phylum Cyanobacteriota; class Cyanophyceae; order Coleofasciculales; family Coleofasciculaceae; genus Coleofasciculus; species Coleofasciculus sp. B1-GNL1-01. The sequence continues at coordinate 5,819 of NZ_JAVJTO010000092.1, read as the reverse complement.
TTTGCTGAAATTATCGGCTGATTTACAGGTACAACTAGGAATTACCAATCCCCCCCTAATTGCGCCCCAACCTGGCTATGTCAGCGTCGATTTACCGCGTCCAGATCGACAAGTAGCGCGGCTTGAGGATTATATCACACTTCAGACAACACCGACTCAGGCTCCAGTAAAAATTGCCATTGGTGTGGATTTAGATGGGAAACTGGTGGAAGCCGACTTATCCGATGCGAATACCTGTCATTTTCTAGTTGGGGGAACAACCGGAAGCGGGAAGAGTGAATTTTTGCGATCGCTCCTGTTATCCTTACTCTATCGCCATTCGCCCCAACAGCTTAAAATCGCCCTGGTTGATCCCAAGCGTGTCACCTTTCCCGAATTCGAGCAAATCCCCTGGTTATACGCTCCTATCGTCAAGGATAGCGAAGATGCGATCGCTCTGATGGATAATTTAGTCACGGAAATGGAACGGCGTTATCAGCGATTTGAGCAAGCGGGATGTTCTCACCTGGATGCTTATAATCAACAGAATAACCCACCTTTACCTCGTCTTGTCTGCATCTTTGACGAATATGCTGACTTTATGACCGAAAAAGATATCCGCAATGCTTTAGAATTAAGTATTAAACGGTTAGGCTCAATGGCGAGAGCGGCGGGTATCCATTTAATTATTGCCACTCAACGCCCCGAAGCGAAAGTCGTTACGCCAATTATTCGGTCAAATTTACCGGGGCGAGTTGCGTTGCGGACAGCTAGCGAAGCGGATTCTGAGATTATTTTAGGGGGGAAACAATCGGAAGCGGCTTATCTTTTAGGGAAAGGGGATTTACTATATCAAGTTGGGGCGAAGTTGCAGCGGTTGCAGAGTTTATTTGCTCGAAGGATTGAATTGTGAAGGGGGAAGGGGATTTTTTTAACGCAGAGGTACGCAGAGGTTTTAACGCAGAGGTACGCAGAGGGAGTGTGAGAGTTTTGTCTCTAAAATTGAGTTTATCTATCTTAACTGTTCTAGCTGGGATATCCAAGCATCAAAATGAGGACATTTTTGTCTGATGGCTGGTAAACCAATTTTTTTAGCTATTAAAGGAGCCACCGATACTTTTGCGTCTTCATAACCCGGAATAAATTTGTTAATGCGCTTAGAAGGTGCTGTAGTTGAGCCATCATTAATGAGTTCCGGAGACGGAAACTTTTCACAATCCGCTAAGAGTTTTTGTATGTTGACTTGATAGTCAGGAAATCTCTCAGCTAATTTACTGGGATCAGATAAGATTAAAGCTTCAAATTCATGCAATTGAATGTAAGGAATAAAACGAGGGTCATTAATGTCATTACCCAAAGCTGCTTCTAGTTTTTCAACTTTTTGATAAGGATCGGACTTATTTTGAGATTCAGCAAACTCAGGACAATCATTTGGTAAAGCATATAAATCTAACATTGTTGTAAATCTTGCTTCCTGACTCCTATCTTGCTTGAGCCAGAGCATAATATCTTTTTTGATTTTTCCATAACTGACGGCTCCACCTCGATAAACCTTATTTTTCGTTCGTTTAGTTGTAACGCAATGCACATCAGTTGAAATATTGAAATTACCTAAATGTTCTGTTAAAACAGATTTAATAAATTCCTCTTCTGTTTGACCCTCCGCAACAATATGTAAACGAATCATCAGCTCGGTCTTCCTCCAATAATATTTTTATTCCATAGCTCAGACAATGAATACTCTTCTAACCAATCTTCCAGTGTTTCGGTTTTTTGTCGATAAAAATAAGATTGACGATTTTTTCGTTCGACAACAATAATGTCTTCGGGTTCAAATAAATCAATTAACAGGGTGGACTGAGTAGCTAAGATGACTTGACTATGAAGAGAAACACTATTAATTAAACCACCGATGATATTAATGGCATAAGGATGTAACCCTAATTCTGGTTCATCCAAAATTAAAACATCCGGCAAATCACGTTGGGGTTGTAATAAAAGGGTAACTAATGCCATTGTCCTCAATGTGCCATCTGAGGCTTGAGCCGAACTAAAGATTAAATCAGTTCCCCTTTCTCTCCATTGAAGAATAACAGCGTTACTGACTGGTTCTAAAACAAAATCAGCAAAAAATGGGGCAATTAGATTCAGAGTATCGACGATTCTTCTATAATAAATTGGCTCTGTTTCTTTGAGGCGCAAGAGAAAGGGAGCTAAGTTGGCTCCATCTTCTCGTAGATATCGGTTATCGTCTATATTCCATCGTTGTCTAATCCGAGCCGTTTCCGATGTGTTGTGAAACTGATAAACGGCACAACTCTGCATCAGTTTTAAAATAGTTTTAGCTGTTGCATTGCCTGAATTTGCACTATCAATTAGTTTCGCTTCTCTCTGACCTGCATCTAATGATGTCCAATCAGCCAGCCCATTAAACGTGGTACGGGAAAAGCGATATTTCTCTTCAGCAAAGATGAACGTATCTGAGGCAGCATAAAAAAGCCTAAAGAAGTAATATTTTCGTCCGGCTTCTGTTTGAAAATGAAGTTCTGACTCCATTTGTGGCGTGACGGATGCACCATCAAACAGCAAAGCATTGGCTCCGCCTGACTTGCCGACAAATACTTGTAACTGTCCTGGTGTTTGCAGCATCCAGCGTAATAGTTTGAAGAAAGAAATGAGATTAGATTTTCCAGCTCCATTCGCCCCAATTAAAATATTTCTGGGTGCTAACTCCAACTCCATATCTCGAATAGATTTATAGCCTTGAATTTTGATTTTTCTTAACATTAGCTATTTATAGCTTACATTAGCCATTGATTTAATTAAATTTTATCCTATAGTCTTCACCAGAGTAGCTGTCTTTGTTGATTCTTCTCATTCAATGGGAGATTAGGTCAGACTCTTCTCTTTGTCAATTCTATGGTTTTGTGTAGGGGCGGGTTTCACGATTATCGTTTCTTTTTAACCCATAAGTGACTAAACCCGCCCTGACTAACGTCCTCCCTCTCCACCGCATCAGGCAGATCAGAGTATGATATAAGCATCGTCAAAACAACCATGAATGGGACACGTTATTTCAATCGTCAATATGAAAGGAGGTGTGGGCAAAACCACACTCACTGTCAACTTGGGGACAAGTCTGGCTAAAGACCATGGGATGCGAGTGCTAATCGTTGATCTCGATACCCAGATTAATGCGACTCTCAGCCTAATCCCTCCGGTACAGTTTACAAAATGCCGTAAACAAAAGCGCACGCTACAACAATTAGTTAATCAAGCGCTTCAATCTGATTCGTTATCCGCCCCTACTGTTGAGGATGTGATTGTCCCCAACATTTGTCAGGTGAATGGACTGGACTTGATACCGGGTAATATCGAACTGTACAACGATTTCTTATTAGCGACCCAGATTTATAGACAAGCCAATAGCCATCAGCAAGACTTTGAAAAAGGCTGGAATCATCTGGAAGATGGGTTAGTGAAGCGGATAATTAAACCGATTGTTTCCAATTATGACTGGATTTTGCTAGATTTTCCGCCAGGAGATAATTTGCTGACGCGCAGTGGTATGATTGCCAGTGACTTTTATCTGATTCCCGCCAAACCTGAACCTTTATCGGTTGTAGGGATGGGGATTTTGGAAGGTCGTATCCGGAAACTCAAGCAGAGCGATCGCGCTACACTCAATTTACTGGGTATTGTCTTTTCGTCCCTCGGTCATGCGACAACGATGGCAAGGAAAGTCAAGAAGCGAGTCCGTTCTGATTTTGGTGACGATAAAGTCTTTATCACTGAAATTCCCACCAATGTCGCCATCGCCAAAGCCGTTGATGAGTTTCAACCCGTGGTTCTCACCGAACCCACCTCCACGGGGGCGAAAGCGTTTACCGAGTTAACCAAAGAATTTCTCCAGCGAATTGCTTAGTATAGCGCTACGCGCTAGGCAATAGGCAATAGGCAATAGGCAACACCTCGGACTTCGGCGTGAGCGCTCAGTCGAACGCTTACCTCGGCTTCGCTCGGTAACACGCTCGGTGTGTCATGGGCAATAGTGAAGAAAAAGGACGTAACGCTGTAGGGGCGGGTTTTACCGATAACAGTTTGGTACAAACCCATAACTTGACTAAACCCGCCCTTCTGGTGGAAACCGGGGGGACAGACATACCATCTGACAATTCTACCCTTGGGGCGGGGCGGGTTTAGTTGCTTATGGGTGGGAATAGAAACGATAGTAGTGAAACCCGCCCCTACAGACTAAAATGGTATGTTTGGAATACTCAAAACTATGGTATTAAGGGTTGCGAAGGATTCCTCACTGGATTCCCTTGATGGGTAAAATCGCTTACTATAGTAGACTGTTGCCGAAAGCTAGGGAATTTTCAGACGCAATACGGCGTTTATAATCTAGGCTGGCTGATACCTAACTGGGTAACGTTTCTCCAAGAGGATTTTATCATGGGATTTGTCATTGCCACAGTTAACATGAAAGGCGGTGTCGGAAAAACGACGCTAACCGTCAACTTGGCAACTTGCTTGGCGAAACAGCATCAAAAACGGGTTTTAGTGGTTGATTTAGATACACAAATCAGCGCTACACTCAGCTTAATCGCCCCTCAAGATTTTGCTAAAGCCAGAAAAGCGAGACGCACGCTGAATCAGTTAATTGATAAGGCAATTCGTCCCAATCGCCACGCCAAACTCAAGATTCAGGATGTTATTAAATCTTACGTTTGTTCGGTAAAAGGACTGGATTTATTGCCGGGAGATATTGATCTGTATGATGAGTATTTAGTCTCCGAGATGCTGCATCAAGAAGCCAGTCGCGAAGAGACGCCCAATTTTAATCAGGTGTGGAATCGGTTTGAGCGGCTGTTGATTAAAAGTATTTTAGAACCTGTGATAGATAACTATGACTTTATTATCTTAGATTGCGCTCCTGGCTATAATCTGTTAACCCGTAGCGGTATTGTTGCCAGTGATTTCTATTTACTTCCGGCTCGCCCTGAACCTTTATCAGTTGTGGGAATTCAACTCTTAGAACGGCGGATTGCCAAATTGAAGGAGAGTCATAAGTCTAACACCTCTCTCGACTTACAGTTATTAGGCATTGTCTTTATTTTATCCGGAGGATTGCTGGGTCGATATTACAAGCAGGTGATGAATCGGGTAACCGAAGATTTTGTTCCGACGCAATTGTTTAAGAATCGCATTCCGATGGATGTGAATGTGGCTAAGGCAGTTGATAGTTTTATGCCTGCGGTTATCGCTTCTCCCAATTCTTCAGGGGCAAAAGCGTTTATGCGCTTGACAGAAGAATTTGTCGAGAAAATAAATGCCTATCAGAATGAGTTTAAAAATGGCTCTAATAAAATGAATTTGGCGAATTTGGAGTGATTTATCATTTGTCCGCTGTACTAAGAAATGTTAACAAGCCTCAAATCTTTATACAGCATTTCTCAGTCTAGTGAGGTACAGTAACAAGACGATGTTAGCCTCTGTGAGAGCAAAAGTCTTATTCTCAATATACCTCACCAGCATGGAAAACGCTGTATAAACAAATGACGTAGCTTGCTTCTCGATGAAAACGAGTATGACGAATGGCGTAGCTTGCTTCTCAAGGACAGCGAGTTCCCCACCGTTAACTTTAATCTGAAGTTCCCCCAGCCAAAAAATCAAAACTGCCTCACCGTGCGGCTTTGCGCGATTTTTTAGCCGCCCTACTTATGTACAATCGCTGAAACCTTGATGTAGCGTGGGTTTCAACCGATCTCTTGTCATATTGCAAAAATACCGCGTTGGCGGAGCCTGTTCCGAAGGAACGTATCGCGGTATTTTTGCAA
>NZ_JAVJTO010000091.1:0-45744 GCF_040220235.1 Coleofasciculus sp. B1-GNL1-01 | reverse complement strand
CAAAGCCCTCTTAATTTCTTTGGACTCTTTTGTCTGATTGATAAAATTAGCTAATTCATCTATAATGTTCATTTTGTGTCCTTTTCCTAGGGATGTATTATTACTATTATATCTGTTGCGACCTATTTAGGGCTGCTATAGTTCCTCATCTTAATAGCGCGTAGTTTAATTCAAAAAAATTATATCTGTAAAAGCCATGAAGATAGAATCTCTTAAACTTAGCCGACACAAGCGACAAGCAACAAACAGAAAATTTGAGTGGCTTTCTACATCCAGCAATACGCGATCGCATACATTGAAAACTGACTAAACTCCGTACTTTACACCGATCAGATTCCCAGAACCCCGGTTTCTGGTAAGGACGACAACAAATCAGCATTTTAGGTGCGTTACGCTTCGCTAACGCACCCGATGAAATTAATTCTAAGCCAACTTACTTAACTCTCCATTACTCTCCTCTGTGATTATCGAACCAATCCCATCTAACGTCGCTGGAATCGTGCGCGGGTCCATAAACATGATCTTGCTGCTGTTACTACTACCAATTTTTATTCCCATATCCAAATAGTTTTGTGCCAATAAAAACTGTAGTGCTTGGGCTGATGAGGGAGCAGCGTTTAACTTTTTGCCAAGAATATCCATCGCGGCGGCTGTCCCTTGCGCCTTGAGAACTTGCTGCTTTTGTTGCGCTTCCGCCTCTAAAATAGCGGCTCGTTGACGGGCTTCTGCCTCAATGATTTGTGCCTCTGCTTCCCCTCTGGCACTATTAACGACGGCTTCTCGTTCTCCTTCTGATGTCAGAATTGCCGCCTGTTTTTTCCGTTCCGCTGACATCTGTAATTCCATCGCCCCTTGCACGGTTTTAGATGGAACAATATCCCGCAATTCTACCCGCGTTACCTTGACTCCCCACGGTGCTGTGGCAATATCTAATTCCCGCAATAGCATTTCATTCACTTCAGTGCGGGCGGTAAAGGTTTGGTTCAATTCAAGTTTCCCCATTTCTGAGCGAATTTGGGTTAATACTAAATTCACCATGGCGGCTTGCAGATTCTGAACTTTGTAATAGGATTTTTCCAAATTAATGACCCGCCAATAGACAACAGCATCTACACTAATTGATACATTGTCACGAGTAATGCAATTTTGAGGCGGAATCTCTAAAACTTGTTCCCGAATCGTTTCCATACAAGCAATCTGATCTAAAAACGGAATGACGAAGTTTAAACCAGGTTCTAATTTTTTACCATCATATCGACCCAGAGTTTCAACTAACGCCTCTTCCCCTTGCTTAATAATTTTGACACTCCCGGCTAAAGTCGTCCCGGTTAATGCGATAAATGCCATAAACAACCACTGATACATTTTAATTCTCCTCTTGAGATTCAATTTGCTTGAATGTGAACCGATTAGCCATTAAATGGTACAGGCTTGATGGTTTGTGAATACCACGGACAAGGAACCCATTACGCTCGAAATAAATGTTCCGGCAAAACAATTAATGTGTTATCATCTTGTCCGACAACATAAACGGTTTGATTTGCAGGAATACTCATTTGCCGTTCTTGACAACGCCCTGCCCAAGAACTGCCTTCATAGAGAACTCGTCCGGTTTCTCCTGGTGAAATTTCCGTTAATGTTTTGGCTTCCGTTGCTTCTGGAACTTTAAATTTTTTCCGCTTGAGCAACATCGGACGTATCCAGATAACCGAGGCTGTAGACAGTACCATCCAGTAAGTTACCTGCCAGCGAAATGCGATAAATCTTGTCATTCTAAACAAGCTAAACGCTATGATTAGGGAAATAATTCCCATCGACAGAGGCACAAGTCTGAACTTTTTGCTGAAGGCGTTTGGCAGAAACAACTCCAGTAGGCAAAGTACAACACCACTACCTAACCAGAACAAGGATGGATGAGGAATAAATGCTGACTTCGTAGTCGCTTGTGCCAGAATTGTTTGGGCATCAATGCGATTCACTTCTGTCTGCATTAACAGCAATGTGAACATCTGACTATTTTCAAATAGAAGGACGAATGACATAAGACGAAGGACTAACTCATGGCATGACAATCAAGGTATTATCCTCTCGCCGCACCACATAAACCGTTTGGTTAGGTGCGATCGCAAGCTGGGGATCGGCACAACAGGCTTGCCAAGAGGAACCCTCATACATCACTCGTCCCGTTTCTCCGGGTAATATCTCGGTTAACACCTGGGCTTGAGTCGCCTCTGGGATAGTATATTTAGGACGCCGAATCAATATAGGGCGCAACCAGATGGCAAACGCAAAGGATAATCCCATCCAATACATCACCTGTAAGCTAAACCCGTCATACATTAGGAATTGCCACTCAAACCCCAGTGCGATCGCGCCCTGCCATACAATAAATGAGACAAGTAGCGCACCTACACCCATCATCAGGGCAATAAACCGGAATCGCTTCGCCCAAGATTTGGGAATAAGGAATTCAACTAGGCAAAGTAGAACACCTACAATCAGCCAAAATATAGGTGGAGTAATCCGAAACGTTGATTGAGTTGTCGCCTGTGCCAAAACTTGGGATAACACATGAATGTCCTCGTGAACTCGGTTAATAGCAAGGGTTTTCTCTTGCTAATTGCTATTAAACCTGGTGGTGATTTGAGTTCGCGATGGAGTTCTTTGAGTTCTTATCGAGTTCTCATCGACTTTCCAGTAAGTCTGTCATTCGTCATTCGTCATTTGTCATTTGTCATTTGTCATTCGTCATTATTTAACCGTTAAGGAGGTAAAGACTCGTAGGGTGCGTTAGCGTAGCGTAACGCACCTTTACCCCCTGAACAGCGATACTATAGCACTACGCATTAAGGTTAGGACAATACAATTGGGTGAAAAGGCAACAGGCAACAGGCAATAGGCAACAGGGGAATGTCCTAACGTATCCCCGTAGGGCTATACACTCCAGAGGAATACCTAATCCTGGAGGAAGCAGCCGACTATAAAAGCGAGTACATTGACGGTCAAATTTATGCCATGGCAGGTGGATCTACCAATCACAATCGGATAGCTGGCAATCTTTATGCGGCACGGAATTTTGCGTTTAAAACCCAAGAGTATGACGTTTTCATGAGTGATGTGCGTCTGTGGATACCGAAAAGACGGATCTACACCTATCCCGATGTCATGGTTATTTCAGGAGAACCCGACTATTATAATAACCGCACCGACACAATCACGAATCCTCAGGTTATTATCGAGATTTTATCAAAATCAACCCAAGGGTATGACTGTAGTGACAACTTTCAGGCTTACCGCACAATTCCCAGTTTTCAGGAATATTTACTCCTGGATCAAACTCAACGATATGTAGAACATTTTTCTAAGATAGACGCTAAACAATGGTCATTGCGCGAATATGACGAATCCGATCAGGCGATCGCGTTCTCCTCAATCGATTTTGAAATTTCCTTAACTGATGCGTACAACAAGGTTAAATTTGAACCAGAAAATGCTGAGTCTGAGTAATATAGCACTACACATTAAGGTTAAGATAATAAAATTCTGTAGGGGAGGATGCGAGAGCTTTTGTTGCACGGGAGAAGGGGGCTCTGATTCTCTTACTCCCCTCTTACTCCCCTCTCCCAAACTTGGGAGAGGGGCTGGGGGTGAGGGGTTGAGCTTAAATTGACACGGATGTTTCACGACCATCTTTTGGGTTACACCCAGATGTGACTAAACCCGCCCCGAATCAGGGTTCTAGACTTCCCGTGAAATGTTATATCATTAAACCAACCCCCGCAGCAGTGATGTCACCAATAACTGCAAGTGAGTCGGTTCATGAGTTGCCATGACAGAAATGCGAATTCGACTTGTGGGGACAGTAGGCGGACGAATAGCTGGGGCAAAAATACCTGCCGTTTTTAGCTGTTGTGCCATATTCAAAACATCTTCGACATTAGGACATTGAAGGCACAGAATTGGAGATTCAGATGGTAATATATTCAGCCCAGATAACGTTTGCTGAATCAAAGACTTGAGCATTTCGACATTCTGCCAAAGTCTAGCGCGACGTTGCGGTTCTTTTTGGATAATTTCAATCGCCGTTAACGCCGCCGCCGTATCAGCCGGAGATAATCCAGTAGTATAAATCCAGCTAGGGGCGCGATTTCTCAAGAAATCAATTAGAGTCGCTGAACCTGCAATATATCCCCCCAAACTCCCCAATGCTTTACTCAATGTTCCCATTTGAATTAAGGGGTATTCCGTACAGCCAAAATGTTCCAAACAACCTGCACCAGTGACGCCTAAAACCCCCGTCGCATGGGCTTCATCAACGAGTACCATGCTGTTAAATTGATCCGCTAGTGAGAGAATATCTGGCAACGGACATAAATCCCCATCCATACTAAAAACGCTATCAGTCGCAATGAGACAACGGCGGTAATTGTGGCGATGGTGAACCAATTGATGCTTTAAATCTTCCATATCCCTGTGGCTATAGTTGATTACCGTCGCACCACTTAAAATTGCCCCATTCTTGAGGCTAGAGTGATTATACTGATCTGCCAGAATCAAATCTCGCTTTCCCACTAAAGCCACGATCGCACCTAAATTCGCCAGGTAGCCCGAACTAAACACTAATGCATCTTCGGTTTGTTTCAGGGATGCGATCGCACATTCTAATTCTCGATGCAATTCCCGATGTCCACTGAGTAACCGAGAACCGGTGCTACCTGTACCATAATGCTGAGTTGCTTTAATCGCCGCTTCAATTAAACGTTCATCTCCCGCCAATCCTAAATAATCATTACTGGCAAAATTAATCACTTCTTGCCCTTCCAGTTTTACCATCGCACCGGGGCGATTTTGCAGCGTTTGCACTGAACGATACCAGTTGGCTTTGTGGATAGTAGAAAGAGAGTCTTCTAACCAAGCATAAGGATTGGTTGTCATAAGTAGAAAGTTAATAGTTTAGATTAAGGAACAAATAACAGAAAATAAGCTGTTCGGTATTTCAACCTTAATGTCAAGACTTGGGAAATCCTTGTAGTACGTTTAGCGAAGCCATGCCGCAGGCTTTGCATCTTGCTCGTTACCCCTTCCCAATTTAAATGCGTCTTAGCTTACTCGTTTTCAGCCGCCGGATCAACTTTATCCTGTTCAGTTTCCCCATTTTTCACACTCTCAACTAAACCCATTTCAAAGGCAATTTCCGGTAAATCTTCAGCCTTATATTTTCCCGGTTGAAACATCTGTCCGGGGGTTAGACACATCTGTTTGAGTTCAACAACTTCAGTGGGAGCAAATAATCCTTTCCATCTTCTATTCTCAATGCCCATCGCTGATGACTCCTAAGGTGATAAGGACGAAATCCTTGTAGTGCGTTTAGCGAAGCCATGCCGCAGGCTTTGTATCTTGCTCGCTACTCATACCCAATTTAAATGCGTGAAAGCTTCTTCCACTATTTTAGCGGTACCACACCAGGAATTCAGGCTTGATTTATAAATTTTCTCTCACCCAAGCGCGAAACGCTTTCAACAGCGCAATTTCTCCCATTGTCTTACTCTGCTGAATAAATCGGCTCATTGCACTCACGGATACTAAAGGAAAAGCTAAACTAGATTCACACTCAACATAGTATCCTTCTACCCATTGATAAAATCGCAAAACTTGCCCATTATACCGCCACAGTTCAGGGACACCTAGCGCCGAGTAAATCCCCAACTTATCTACAGAACTGCTGGTAATATCAATTTCAATCGCTAAGTCAGGCGGCGGATCAATTTCTAAATCAATATCTTGCCGACCTCGAACAGCAGGTTCATTTTGGATATAATAACAATTATCTGGTTCTATCCCTCGCTTAACTATTTCTCGTTTCAGCGTTGTCGAACCAGCGCTTTTAATCTCAATGTCTAACTCTTCAGCTAATGCAACAATAAAATTACCCAAATTAGCCTTAGGATTCTCATGGTCAAAACGAGGCGTCATAATTTCCAACGTGCCGCCATCATAAGCAAACCGATACCCCCTGTCTTCACCCGTTTCTGCTAATAATGTTTCAAAGGTTTGCCAGCTAATATTTTGCAGGACAGTTCGTTGTTCAGCTAGAGTTGAGATTGTCAGCATATCTATAATCTCAGTTGAATGGCACGCTCCTTAATGTTACTGACTCATATAGCTAGGAAATAAATTTATTATTTTTAACCTCAATTAAGCTTTAGCCTACGGGGTAAGTTTTTGAACCCGTTTTAACGGGTTTAAGCTTTTAGCCCCAACTTTAGTTGAGGGCTGATTGGAGCATGACTTTAGGGTAGGCATTGCCCACCCCACAACTCTACTCCATGACACTCTTAAAAAAGTCAATCGTCTCTTTCAACACCTGAACAAACACGTCAATCTCTTCCCGCGTATTGTAGAAATACAAACTCGCCCGCGCTGAACCCGCTACCTCTAAAATGCGGTGCAACGGTTGAGTACAGTGATGACCTGAACGAATCGCTACTCCTTCATGGTCTAATAAGGTAGACACATCACTCGATGCCAATCCCTTGACATTAAACGATGCCAAAGCCGCCCGTCCTTTCCCCTCTGCTGTGGGTTGGGGACCATACAGGGTCAAATCAGGAACATCCCGTAACTGCTGGAATAGATACGCCGTCAATTCCTCCTCATAGGCATGGATTTTATCCATACCAATCCCCATTAAATAGTCTACCGCCGCACCCAGCGCGATCGCTTCCCCAATTGCAGGGGTTCCGGCTTCAAATTTGTGGGGCAATTCGGCGTAGGTGGAATAGTCGAGAAAGACTTCCGAAATCATCTCACCCCCACCCATAAATGGCGGCATTTCCAGCAACAAATCTAACTTGCCATACAAAAAACCAATCCCTGTAGGCGCACACATCTTGTGACCCGACGCCACTAACCAGTCACAATCCATCCCCTGAACATCAATGGGTGTATGGGGGACAGATTGGCAAGCATCAATCAATACCTTAGCGCCATACTCATGTGCGATCGCACAAATCTCTTCAACCGGGTTAATACATCCCAACGTATTCGAGACATGCACCACACTAACTAACTTCGTCTTCTCAGAAATCAGAGACTTAAACTGCTCTAAATCAAACTCCTGAGTTTCCGTCAGTTCCACATACTTCAACACCGCCCCCGTCTTCTGGGCAATGATTTGCCAAGGAACCATGTTGCTGTGATGTTCCATCACCGAGAGAATAATCTCATCCCCTGGCTGCAACGTATTTAATCCCCAGCTATACGCCACCAAGTTAATCGCTTCTGAGGCATTCCGGGTAAACACAATCTCATTCCGCGACGCCGCATTCACAAACGCCGCCACCTTATCCCGCGCTGACTCATACGCTTCTGTGGCGCGGACACTTAGCGCATGGGCGCCTCGGTGGACATTGGCGTTATCCCTTTCATAGTAATTTTGCAGCGCATTAATCACCGCCAATGGCTTCTGAGAGGTGGCAGCACTATCCAGATAAATTAACGGTTTATCGTGAACTTTCTCCTGCAAAATGGGAAAGTCAGAACGGACGATAGCAGCTAGGGTTTTTTCTTGGGTGATGGTCATTGGTTATTGGTCGAGGGAACAGGGAACAGGGAACAGGGAACAGAGGGAAAGGAATACAGCCTTTTTTCTGTGTTGAAAAAACATCTACCCTTTTTCACGACTCATTTCCGTTCCCTATCACTAAATTGTTCTACACATCGCACATTGGGCAAGTCTTTGCCGCAGGGAGTCCACCGGGATTCGCTGGAGAATCTCCGCGACAAAGGCATCAATTAACAGATTCCGGGCATTGGTTTCATTTAGTCCCCGACTTTGTAAATAGAACACATCCTCTGGGTCTAACTGACTCACCGTAGCACCGTGAGAACATTTTACTTGGTCAGCCGTAATTTCCAGTTGGGGTTTGGTATTCACACGGGCTTTAGCTGAAAGCAATAAATTGCGATTCAACTGAGCCGCATTGGTAAATTGAGCCGCTTGCGGCACGAAAACCTTACCATTGAATACTCCGTGCGCCCGGTCATCTATGATACATTTGTGCAACTGGTCAGTCATGCCATGAGGATGATTTAACAGTAAAGCACTGTGGGTATCGGCTACCTGTTCCCCACCAATCATGGTTAAACCATTCAGGGTGGTTTCTGTCGCCTCCCCCGTTTGTACGATTTCTAGATTATGTCGGGAGAGTCTCGCCCCTAAACTAATCGCATTACAGGTATAACGGCTATTTCGGGCTTGGGTGACGGCTGTTTTGCCAATATGGAACCCATCCATCGCTTCTCGCTGATTCCGGGTATGGATAACTTGGGCGTCGTCCTCAATCCAAATCTCCGTCACTTGGTTATTAAAATAAGGACGATTGACCGGAATATCGGGACATCCTTCCACATTCGCCGCGTAATGTTCAATCAGATTCACCACCGAACCCGCTTCAGCAACCACCAGACAGCGCGGTTGGCAAATGACAGGTACATCATCAGTGGTGGAAATAAACAGTAGATGAATCGGTGTCTCAACTATTTTAGCTTTAGGTATCCACACCACCGCCGCATCCGTGAGTCCCGATGTATTCAGGGCGGTGAAAACATCAGACGCAGCTTGTTGCTTGCCTAAATAATTGGGGATTCGTCCCTGATACGCATTGGGTAAACCTGCCAAATTCCCCACATATACGCCTTCGGGTAATCCCCTCACCGACGATAAATCCGGCGCATACACCCCATTGACAAAAACTAACCGACTATCCGGGGTTTCGGGTAGGGTGAGGGAGGTTAAGTCTAGGTGTTGCAGGAATTGTTCAAAAAACGCCTCAACTCCTTGAAAATTCACCGCCAATAACGGCGACAAATCTGTAAACCGCCATTCTTCATCCCGACGGGTAGGAATGGCTAATTCTTCCACAATCGCCGCCGCTTGATCCCGTAGTTGCTGGAGAGTGGCATTTAATTCTCCCCCGATGATGGGTTCATCTTGGCGACATTGGTCTAATAACGCCTTTAAATAGGAAAGTTCCGGTTTTGCAGATAGTTGTATACTCATTAGGCAATTACCTCAGCCGCTGCTTCTTCTATTACCCAGTCATAACCACGGGATTCTAATTCTAATGCCAATTCCTTGCCACCCGTTTTGAGGATGCGTCCTCCCGCCATGACATGAACATAATCGGGTTCAATATAATTGAGCATCCGTTGGTAGTGGGTAATCAAAATCATGGCATTGTCGGGAGTTGCCAACTGATTCACCCCATTGGCGACAATCTTTAGCGCGTCAATATCCAAACCGGAATCCGTCTCATCCAGAATCGCCATTTTTGGTTCTAACAGCGCCATCTGTAGAATCTCATTTCGCTTCTTCTCACCGCCAGAGAAGCCTTCATTTAAACTCCGTTCAAGGAAGCTGGGATTCATCTTGACAATTTCCAGCTTTTCTTCTATGAGATCCTCAAAGTCAAACGTATCAATTTCCTCTAATCCCTGATGTTTGCGGCGGGAATTATAGGCGACGCGCAAGAAGTCTAAATTACTGACACCCGGAATTTCTAAGGGATACTGAAACGCTAGAAATATGCCAGCCAATGCCCGTTCTTCGGGTTCGAGTTCCAGCAGATTTTGCCCCAGAAAGGTGATCTCGCCACCTGTAACTTCGTAGGCGGGGTGTCCCGCTAAAAGCTTAGAAAAGGTGCTTTTACCGGAGCCATTTTGCCCCATGATGGCGTGAATTTCTCCCGCCTTCACCTCCAGGTTTAATCCCTTGAGAATTTGTTGTCCTTCAACGTTTGCCGTCAAATTGCGGACGGATAAAATTACGTCGCTATTTTCTCTAATCATTGCTCGTTACTACAAGGTTTTGCTAATTCTGATAGATGGGATGGGATGTTCCAGACGTAGCATACTACGTCTCTACAATCGGGGCGGGTGTAGGGTGCGTAGGGTGCGTAGGGTGCGTTAGCGAAGCGTAACGCACCATTTCAAGCGTAACGCACCATTTCAAACGATAGTCGTGCCACCCGCCCCTACAGACGCGCCATGGTAATTTCCCAATCCCTAACCCACAGTTCCTTCTAATTTCAGACTCAACAATTTATCGGCTTCAGCGGCAAATTCCATCGGTAGTTCGTTGAAAACATCCTGACAGAACCCACTGACTATCATAGAAACCGCATCTTCTTCTGAGATTCCCCGCTGGGTAAAGTAGAAAAGCTGATCCTCGCCAATTTTCGAGGTTGAGGCTTCGTGTTCCACCTTCGCCGTATTGTTTTCGACTTGAATATAAGGGAACGTATTTGCCTCAGCGGTATCGCCAATCAACATGGAATCGCACTGGGAATAATTCCGCGATCCTTTTGCTTTCGGACTAACTTTCACTAAACCCCGATAGCTATTCTTAGAATTGCCAGCGGAAATCCCTTTAGAAATAATCGTGCTACGGGTATTTTTGCCAATATGCACCATTTTGGTTCCGGTGTCGGCTTGCTGCATATTATTGGTTAACGCCACGGAGTAAAACTCACCCACAGAGTTATCTCCAACCAGAACACAACTGGGATATTTCCAGGTAATCGCTGAACCCGTTTCTACCTGTGTCCAGGAAATCTTGGAGTTAACCCCTTTGCACAAACCGCGCTTGGTGACAAAGTTATAGATTCCACCTTTACCTTTTTCGTCACCTGCAAACCAATTTTGCACGGTGGAGTATTTAATTTCGGCGTTATCTAGGGTGACGAGTTCGACAACAGCGGCGTGGAGTTGGTTGGTGTCGTACATCGGTGCGGTACACCCTTCTAAGTAACTCACCGAACTCCCTTCTTCGGCGACAATCAAGGTGCGTTCAAACTGTCCCGTTTCCCCGGTATTAATCCGGAAATAGGTGGACAATTCCATGGGACATTCCACGCCTTTGGGGATAAACACAAAGGAACCGTCACTAAATACCGCCGAGTTCAAAGCAGCAAAGTAATTATCACCGACAGGAACCACACTCCCCAGATATTTCTGCACCAATTCTGGGTGTTCTTGTAGCGCTTCGGAGATGGAACAGAAGATAACCCCAGCTTCGGCTAACTTTTCTTTAAATGTGGTGGCGACGGAAACGCTATCGAAAATCGCATCTACAGCCACGTTAGACAGTCGCTTCTGTTCAGATAGGGGAATCCCCAGTTTTTCAAAGGTTTCCAGGAGGGCGGGATCAACGTCCTCTAGGCTGTTCAGCTTTTCCGTCTTCTTCTTCGGGGCGGAGTAGTAAATGATATCCTGATAGTTGATCGGCGGATAGTGAACGTGGGGCCACGTCGGTTCCTCCATCTTCAACCATTGGCGATAGGCTTTGAGACGAAACTCCAGCATGAACTCCGGTTCGTTCTTCTTAGCGGAGATCAGGCGGACTACGTCTTCACTCAAGCCACGGGGAATGGTATCGGCTTCGATGTCGGTGACAAAGCCGTACTTGTAGGGCTGGTTAACTAATTTTTTAACGGTAGCAGTCATTCGCTTCAGTGTTCTCTCTTCGATTAAGGATGGGAAGTGGTTCGTCTGTGGTTACCAGTTTGACAGGGTTCGGGCTGATTGCGGTAACGTTGCACTAGCTCTAGACTAAAACAACACCTTTGTTGTTTAACTCTATTGTAGGTTATATTAACAACTAAGATGTTGTCAAAGTCAACTAAATTTCTTCTCTTGCCCTAACACAAGTGTGATTTCACCCCAAAAGCCGATGACCACCACTCAGCAATCTTCTACCAAGCAAGACATTTTGCAGTATTTACTCAAACAGGAGCAAGCGATCGCCCATGCATTAGCGGAAGCTCTGGATATTAGTCCCCAAGCCATTCGGCGTCACCTGAAGGATTTAGAAGCCGAGGGACTGATTGAGTATGAGTCAGTATCGATGGGAATGGGGCGTCCTCAACATGTTTACCGCCTGAGCAAAAAAGGACGCGATCGCTTCCCTAACCATTATGGCGAGTTTGCCGTGTCCTTGCTAGACACCCTGGAAGAAACCGTGGGTCGGGATCAGGTGAGTACCATCCTCCAGAAACAGTGGGAACGCAAAGCCATGGAATACCGCCAGCTTTTGGGTCAAGGTTCATTAGCCGAACGAGTCGCCAAATTGGTAGAACTGCGCCAAAGTGAAGGATACATGGCGGAATGGTATCCGGTCGAATCCAGCGATGCTAGCGAGCAGACCCATAACCAGTTTATTTTCAGAGAACACAACTGTGCAATTTCCAACGTCGCTGAATCCTTTCCCAGCGTCTGTGGACATGAGTTAGAAATGTTTGCCGCCATTCTACCCGATTGTCAAGTCGAGCGCACCCACTGGATTAATCAAGGAGAACATCAGTGTGGCTATTTGATTCAGGCGAAATAGTTTGTTATTGGACATTGGTCATTGGTCATTCGTCATTTGTCAGGGAATAGGGAATGGGGAATAGGCAATAGGTAAGGTAGATTTTTGTGTTAACTTCCTCATCTCCCTAATCTCCCCCATCTTCCTCATCTTCCTCATCTCTCTCATCTTCCCACACCCCTGCTTTTCTATGTCCCAACAACCGACAACACAATTTTTAAGTCCAGAGGAATCTGCTGCGGTAGATAAAGCGTTACTCGCATCCCATGAGAAGTTTTTAACCCGATTAACCATTTCATCCCTGCGCCTTTTAACCCATATTGCCCAAGATACAGGAGTGGCTGTTGAAGAGTTAACGCCTCAGCAGGTGATTGATTGGTTTGAACAAGACAGCAAGATTCGCCGCGAACAAGGATCGGATGCCGCATTTTTGAAGTGGTGATTGGGTACTGCCACGCTGCTAATACCAAGTTGCAGTCAAGGAGGTAATCTGTCATGCATCGGTACACAGACAGATCCCCGACTTCTTGGAGAAGTCGGGGATCTTGCTTAGATTAACCTAAACGACTAACTGATTAAAATTTGTTCAGAAAAAAATAGAACATTTCATCGTGAAGATCACGCTTCAAAAATTTACATAAATTAATAAAAATAAAATTATTCAAATAAATAAAATAAGTTTGCCAAGAATTTATAGATTGAGCAGGTAATTTTATGCGGATTTTACCTATTCGCTAGTGAAGATTAATTATGATGGCGAGTATACAAAACTCGTGCGTAGAGGTAATTCCGTGAAACTTAAATTAACATTTTTACTATCAGTCGCCTTCGTCGCTGGTGTAGCAGCAAAAGCGCAAGCGGCGAATTTTTTTACCTATAATCCGAATGAACAAGAAATTTATCACACTACATTTGATAACGCCGAAGATTGGCAGCTAAACAATACTACGGTTGATCAGGGTGAACTTCAGGCTAATCCTGAAACCAACTGGGCATCAGCCTACTACGATCTCTCATCGTTGAATCAATTAGATTTAGATGAGGGTGATGTCGCTCTTTACTGGAGCGCTCGCACAGATCGAAGTAAGCCAGAACTGGGTAAGTTCTTTATGGAACTGAATGTTGTAGCAACAGATACTCAGGAACCGCGCCAAATTAACTGGAATATCCGTCCTATTTCTCCCCGTGATGGCAATTTCCGCAATTTACCCTATTTACTTTACGTTGATCCCGGCTTTCAGATTCCCCATGAAGTCGAGCAAGAATTGGTTGTTCCGGATCAATTTCCTGATACTGAAACTTACGAGAGTTTCCGGCTCACTCTCAGTAAAACGGGAGTGGATACGGTTGAAGTCACGCCCTATTATTGGCTGAATGATAATTGGCAAGCCTTTTCAGCTAAAGATGGTTCAACCCTACCCATGAGCGTCAGTATTCAAGATAATTTGGAAGGTCAAGACTATTTTGAATCCCTCAGTTTTCGGTTCCGCCAAAATCGATCCTATCTTGATGCGGTTGCTATTACTCGGATTCCCACCGATTCAGAACCCGTTGATATTCCAGAAGCCTCTACAGCATTAGGTTTATTCGCTATGGGTGCTTGGGGAATCCGTAAATTGATTCAAAAGCTGAATCGATAGAAGGATTACATGTAGGGGCAATTCATGAATTGCCCTCATTAGTCCAGCAACCACAGTTAGTCATAAAAATAAGTCAGAATTGCGACAGCTTTCCCTGCTAGTGCGATCGCAGTTGTTGCTCGGTTAACAATGTATTAACCCAAACCCGATCATCTGCCAACAATGGCGGTACGGGTTCTTGAGTATAATCGATTGCCAAATCATAACTTGCCTGGTCGTACACATTACTCAACAATACCTGTAAATCGACTAAAGGTTCCTGATCTCCAGACTTCAAGGGTAAGGGAAATGAGGGAATCGTATCTGGTAGATTAAAGGCATACAAATCAGCTTGAGGACGGCGATCTCCTCGACTGACTAAAATTCGATAATGAGTTTGACCATTGCTATGATAAACTGGCATAGGTTGACCCTTCCGCAGTAAATCAATTTCTACTAAATGAGTTGAACTGCCGAAGATTTTATTTCGTTTAGTTTCATATTTATCGCGACCTTCTCCCGAACGTTTATTAATCAGAGAGAGTATCTCAATGACGGTGACAACTTCACCCGTTGCGACTTCTCGGACTTCTAAATACCCTTGTTTAATTGTTTCCGGTAAAGGAACTTGTACCGTCTGAGGTTGAGTTGGAGATGGGGCGACAGCAACATTACTCATCGGCTGTTTCGTTGTCGCCTGTGAACGTTTGACCGTTAAATCAGGAATACCCACGAGTAGGGATTTTTCGCCAGCAGTTTCATACAGACGCACCTCAACCGCCACTCTGTATTTAGGACGCAATTGAGGAGACAGGCACTTAGTCAGTTCGCTAATCAGTAACAAATGTATTCCGGGCCAGATTTCAGGATGTTCTAGGTAAGGGTTCATCCCCGGAAACGGGTTTGGCATAAATTTCCCTCCTTGGCATTCGATTCTCATTCCTTAAATTTTATCGTCGTTTTGCCCTAGCGTTGGGAATTGGCGGCATCAGACAGATTAATTAAATCCGTCTTCGCTTAATACGGATGAGTTTGCAACCAAGTGGTAATTTGAACAGGTAGAGATATCTGAGTCATTAGGTATCCCTCCCCAGAAAAAGGATAGTGTGTATCAGGCATTAGGACGATTGTTCAAACGGGGACTGATTACCAAGCGTCCATCAGCTACAGAAAAACGAAATAAGGTCTATGGCATATCTAATCCTTATGATTATGCACCAACAGAATCCTGTGACAACAAGCCGGAAATTGAGTCTATCAAGATAGAGGGAAGTCCCCCCCTATACCTGATAAAGTGTCAGTTAGAAAGTCTGAAATCATTGAAATAACTGAATCACAAGAAACTGACAGTTTAGCTGAGAGCAAAATTAATAAGCTGTCATGCATTTAAATTGGGTATTAGTAGCGAGCAAGATGCAAAGCCTGCGGCATGGCTTCGCTTAACGCACTACAAGGATTTCACCATTATTGACATTAAGGTTTAAATGCCGAACAGCTTACTTTACTGACAACCTCAAACGAACAAGAAAAGGTAAATACTCCAATCCCTTGTGTAGAGGAGATTTCGGTAAAACTGACAGACTCAGACAATCAGGAGGATGAGTCCCAAGCTGATGCTTCACAACTGGTACAAGAGGAAATCACCAGCGGGGCAGAATTGGCACAGTCAGATGATGAAGATCAAAAGGATATGGGGGAAATTGGTAAAACTTACTTGGTCTATCGAGAAACAGGTTGGGTGGAAGCGGTATTAATTGATGCTCCCGATCCGCCTTTATCGACGGGCTGGCTCTTTATGCGTGATGATACCGGAGTACAATTCCCAGTTTTCGATCGCGATAGTTTTAGGGAGGTAAGCAGCGATTGAATCAACCAATCGACACCACTCACCAAATAGCTGAAACTCTATATTTCTCGTTGAGTGGTGTCGATGCCATACAGGGAAAGGGTTTTAGGCGTGTGTTTGGCGCAATTTTTGGGAGGACAGGTTATAATTTCAGCAGTGGTGTCGATTTGGCGGCTGAATCCCAGTCTGGGCAAGGCGTCCTGAAGGAACAGTCCCCACTCGCTGGGGAAATGAAATTTAACATGATTTTCACTGAATCAAGCACGGATAAGAGCGTGAAACTCTTGTGAAATCATAGTTTAGTATACCAATTTATTCCTTATGTCAGTGCCATTCAAATTGACACTGTTAACTCAATTCATGTTCAACTACTTACAGCCTAGCTGACAAGACAACGAAATACTCTCAAAATTTCTCTCTCAAATAAAATCATGACTCAAAAAGAGCCTAACAAACAAATTACAACACAAAAGGCAGAAGCTGGTAGAAATGCTACGCAAATTGCTGGAGATTATAGGAGCCATAATAGTTACAATATTTTGCTTCCCCTCATTGGGATTTTAGCTCTTGGAGGGATAGCCGGAGCTGTAGTTTTTGGAATGAATCATGGTGGACAAACTCCCCAGTTGGAGCCGCCACAGTCATCTCCCCAGTTGGAGTCGCCGCAGCCATAACAAACTCCCTGACTTGAATTTCAGTAGCTCCCACAGTATTGGAGAATTTAGGGAATATGAAAGCTTGATCTATCGATAGGTTAACTAATAAAAATGTCTCATCAAGAAGATAGAGAAACTAACAATATTTCTCAAACTGGAAGCGCTGGTAAAGACTTATTCCAAATTGGTCGTGACTACATTAAATATATAAGGGTACATATTGCTGCTGGTGATTGGGGGATTGTAATCTTCAATTTAATCTTAATTTCTATATTTATTTATGGTCTAGGGCATGGTACTAAGTTGATTAGTGAAAAAGTCATAAGTAAAATCAACTCGGCAACACAAAAGTATTCTGAGCCTGATATCAAACCATCAAGTAAAGATTCTTCGATGTCTACCACCGATCCGGCTGCTGTGCCAGCATCCCCCTCAGTGTCTTCAAACCCCTTTGAAAGTGCTTTATTTCCGCAGGATTCTTGCGGTGATCAGCAACCGGATAACCCAAACGATTATCCTGTCAGTTTTTACCCTGTATATGTTGATTATAGTGAAAATCTACTTAATACAGTGAGGAGTAATTTTTGTGAAGATTCTCGAAAAGTGTTTCGAGAAAAAGTTAATAAAGACATGATCATAGTGGCATCATTCACTGATCTTAAACGCGCCCAGCAGTTTAAAAATTTTATGATTAGTAAATTGGGGAGTGGCGACATTGGTGAACCATCTCTAATTAGGGAGCTGTTGAACTCTTCTTCTAAATCTGGAAGTAATTCAGATAGTACAACAAGCTCAGAAAAATCAATTTCGGGTTTTGACGAAGTTTCGTTTGATTGTTCAAATTATTCAAAAGATTTGGTGGTTAACTATGTTGATTTGGAGTTAACTTTAAGATGTATTAGTCATATTTTAGGTCATAAACATAATATTTCGGGTGTTAGTCTTGGTATTTTGGCGAATAATTATAGTAATGATTGGTATGAAGTTATATCTGAGAAAGGCTCTATAGAGCTGATTAATCCTGGTGGTTCAATTGAAATTTCTGGTGCTAAGCAAGAAGATAAAAAAATTTTTGCAAAAAAATATTCAACTTCCCCGACTAGGAAGGTGACGATAAATTGTAATGATCAGCCCTTAAATATTTGGAAATTAGAGATGACACCAAGATGTACTTCTAGTGGTACTTATGTTGATTTGCAGATTAATAATTCAATTTTGTCCACTCTTCCTTATGAAATAGTTATAGAACTACCTAACGGTAAAAGAGGTTTTTATCGTGATAATATAGGTGGCAATTCTAGTAGTAGTTTAATGTCCAGTAATCGTCAAATTAGTTTTACTATGTGGGTTCGATACTAATGCTATTTATGGGGAGGCGTCACCTGTCAACAAGCTCAACTTTCACTGTGAGCAGTTAGGAACTACTATCAAGTAATTTTTCCGGTGAGGTGGAAAATAGGAGCGGGAAAATTTTCTATTACGATTCCAATATATGACGTAGTGTAATAAAAAAAATTCGCTCTTTGCCGAGCCAATTCCGGCGGAATGACCAGAATTTCACCCAACTGCCGATCGCCTTTTAAAAACTGGTTTTAAAAAACTAAAAAGCAGTAAGTAGACAAAGTATCGGTCTGACTGACACCAGCATAATTGTTGTCACAGTGACATAAGAACTGATTATCGAGAATAACCGCGATCGCGGGAATTACACCCAAGCAAAACTTATAAATCTAAATAATCTCAAAGCGATAAACCAAGGGACGCGGTTCCCTGGTATGAAGCTGGTCTGAAAAGGCTGAAAATGTTGTTATTGCGTTGTTTCGTCGCGTCTAGACTGCTGTCACCGGGGAATATTACTGCAAAGCGATAATCGATGAAAAATCCGAGGGCGATCGCGAATTCAATCACTGAATTGTTTTTCAGTAAAACACCCAACTGGCAAGGATTATAATCGCGCTAGGGCTTTAAACTATCGCTTGTAAGTTATCAAATATCAGGTCAAGTCGCGATCGCGGCTTGACCCTCATCGATGGTCGTTAGGAAGTGTATGTTATCGGCGCAAGATCTAGGAGATGTCACTCAACTTAAAATTCGGCACTCAAGGGTGTGCGGGGGAAGGGAATCACGTCTCGTATATTTCCCATCCCCGTCATAAACTGCACCAATCGCTCAAATCCTAAACCAAACCCTGCATGGGCAACAGTACCATAGCGCCGCAAGTCTAGATACCACCAAAACTCCTCTGGATTCATTCCCTGATTCTGGATGCGCTGCTGGAGAACATCGAGGCGTTCCTCCCGTTGGGAACCGCCGATAATTTCCCCAATCTTCGGCGCTAGTACATCCATGGCGGCAACAGTTTTGCCGTCCTCGTTCAAACGCATATAGAATGCCTTGATCCCTATGGGGTAATCGCTGACTATAACCGGTTTCTGAAATAGTTCCTCTGCCAAATAGCGTTCATGTTCCGACTGTAAATCTGCCCCCCACTCAACGGGATACTCAAATTTTCGATCAGCTTTTTCTAATTGCGCGATCGCATCAGTATAGGTAATCCGCTCAAACTGATTGTTGATAATATTTTCCGCCGTTGCCAGAACGCTATTATCAATCCGCTTATTGAAAAATTCCATGTCTTCAGGACAGTTCTCAAGTACCGAGGAGAATACATACTTGAGAAACTCTTCCGCCAAGTCCATATCGCCCTGTAAATCGCAGAACGCCATTTCCGGTTCCACCATCCAAAACTCGGCTAAATGGCGGGATGTATTGGAATTTTCCGCCCGGAATGTCGGACCAAAGGTATACACATTGCCAAATGTCATCGCCATCACCTCGGCTTGCAGTTGCCCACTGACGGTGAGGTAGGCTTGGCGTCCAAAGAAGTCTTGACTAAAGTCCACCAATTGATCTTCGGTTTTGGGAATCTCGTTGAGGTTGAGATTGGTTACCGTAAACAGTTCTCCCGCCCCTTCACAATCGCTGGCGGTGATAATCGGGCTGTGAATCCACAAAAACCCCCGTTCCTGAAAGAATTGGTGGATAGCATTAGCACAAGCATTACGCACCCGTAACACAGCACCGATTGTATTGGTACGCGATCGCAGATGCCCAATGGTTCGCAAAAACTCAAAGGAATGGCGTTTTTTCTGGAGCGGATAAGTGGCGGGATCGGCTTCCCCATACACCTGCACCGAATTTGCCCTCAACTCAATCCGTTGTCCTTTTCCCGGAGACGGCACCAATACGCCAGCAACTTCTACAGACGCCCCAGTGTTGACCTGTTGGAGAATCGTTTGATAATCGGGTACGTCGGGATTCAGGATGACTTGCAAATTTGCCAAGCAGGAGCCATCATTCACCTCCATAAAGGCAAACTCTTTAAGTTCTCGTTTCGTGCGTACCCAGCCCTGAATGGTTACGGTTTCATCCGGCTGACCCGTGCGTAAAAGTTGTGCGATCGGTTTCTTTTGCATAATTTTGACAGTTTACCCAAATCAGTCCTACCTCATCTGCCCATTTCTGGACAATTGATTCAGCTTTTTTTATTGTCAGTTGAATAGGAAATCAAGTTAGGGATCAATTTAAAACACTATAGAATCAATTATTTTCGCGAATAAGCGGGGAATTTGTCATGAGCTGGAGATAGATGGTTTCACCGCCTTGGCGTGGATCAATCTTTCAGGCTCGGCGACTAGAAATCCGGGTAGAAAAGGGATGGACAGATTCGGCGGTTCATTAACTATTGTGAAGGGTTGGGTCATCACTTGGCAAGGAGCTTACTTTTGGTCGGGATCTGGAAAACCTCTCTCCAAACCTCTCTCCTACAAGGAGAGAGGCTTTGAATTCTCCCCCTGCCGTGCAACAAAAGCTCTCGCATCCCCTGGCTTCCCCCATATAGCGCTACGCGCTAGGCAATAGGCAATAGGCAATAGGCAATAGTGAAGACAAAAGCTTACCTGAAAAGGGATTGAGCGATTTTAATTTTTCTTGATTTTGTCCTAACGTGTGTGCGTAGTGCTATAGAACAAAATGCGAAGCATCCTTTGGTCTCCCCCATGGAACAAAAAGCGAAGCGACATCTGGCTTCCCCCTTTTGAAGGGGGACGGGAGGGGGATCTATAAGGGGGACGGGAGGGGGATCTATAAGGGGGACGGAAGGGGGATCTATAAGGGAAGGGGGCTGGGGGGTTAGGTTTGATATCGATTTTTCTAGATGGCGTGAAAAGTCAGTGCAAGGAGAAGGGAGTGAGAGTTGGAGTGTAGGAGATTATGTAGGGGCGGGTTTGACTACTATCTCTTTGATTGTACCCAGATGAGACTAAACCCGCCCCGACTCCTCACCCAGCACAAGATTTGAGCAACCAGCCGATCGCAATCCCCAGTCCGCCAAAGCGAACGGCTTGCCAAAAGGGTTCTTTAAACGCACTCCAAGAAAAAAGGCGACTCTCTAGATTGAGTTCAATAGTTTCAAGCTGCTCTTTAATTTGCCGGAGTTCAGCTTTTAAAGCGGGTTGGTTACGGATTTGACGTGGGGATTGTCTAATTTGCTCGCGACGGTGCTGAAGCTGGGCTTGTCGCTGCTGATCCCGTTGGACTTGTGCATAGCGCTCTTTGAGAGCCAAAAGCGATCGCTCGACCTCAGATAACGCTTGCTCAAATTCGTCAGCATCTGGATTTTGCTGATTGGGATCAGAATCAGCACTCATAAAGGAATAGGGAACAGTCGATGGGCGAAAAAAGAGATACAATCGAACACGAAACCCCAGGGGCTTCAGCCGTGGGATTAGCTTAGCAAATTTATATCTAGACCGATGCAATTGACAAAAACTGATAGTCTCAAAGAAGCCAGTACCCTGGAACTTGCCCAAGCCTTGGCAGAACGCTTAGCGATTACGCCCCAAGATTGGCATCGATTCAAGTCAAATCGCCCAGCTAGAGCCAAGGAACAAACAGCGGCGGCTTTAGTCTTTCTGCTCAAAGAACAGCCAGATGAAGCGCTAGCTCGGTTACGTCAGGCGTCAGGATGGCTGGATCACTCGATCTCAGCCCCCCCTTGCCCAACCCATGGAAATCGCGATCGCTAGGGAATCAAGGGTAATCTTGATCTACTCTTCATGTGTTTACACACTCGCAGTTCAGTCCCTTGGGGATTCCAGTGAACTTGATCGAAAATTTGGTAGAGGAGGCATAACCCT
Source organism: Coleofasciculus sp. B1-GNL1-01 (assembly GCF_040220235.1). Lineage (NCBI taxonomy): Bacteria > Bacillati > Cyanobacteriota > Cyanophyceae > Coleofasciculales > Coleofasciculaceae > Coleofasciculus > Coleofasciculus sp. B1-GNL1-01. Next base: position 24,058 of record NZ_JAVJTO010000091.1, on the reverse strand, counting down.
CTACCATTTTCGGATTCATCATGGGGCAAACCGTCGTCCGAATTGCCTTGACGACAAGGCGGAGAAAAGCCAGGACCTTGATCTGAGATTATCCACCAATATTCGTCATTGATGACACAAAAGTGAACCATTACGGTCTTACTCGGGTCTAAATTATTGCCGTGCTTTGCCGCATTGACCAATGCCTCTTGGAGTCCTAGTCGGATCTCCGGTCGCCACTTGCGCGGAATTTGCTCGACAAGTAGGTCGAGAATTGGGCATAGGTAAAGGGTAGAAGCAAAGCTAATTGTTCCCCAGTTGCGTTCAACTGGGCGCAAAGATGATACAGCAATCACTTAAAAAACCCCTAACTTTTCGTTGGTGGACTGGATGCATGACACGGGCTATTGCCGTGTTTTTTGATCTCATTTTTCTCAAACCAGACTTTCCACACTCAGGTATGAGTTATCATAAAGGTTTGTCCAGATTTTGTATACTAGCACCCTAATCTTTGAATGCGCTGATCGAATTTTGTAGAATCCTCATGTTCAATCTTGAGTTTCTCTGAACATCAGCAGCTTGGTGAGCTTCTTATGGTTGTGGTGAATACTTTCAACTACTGCCCATTGATTGGTAGATTGTGGTATGATAAGTCAAATTTGCCTCTAGGGGGTAGTTTTTCTCTGAATTCGTTAAAGAATGGACTTTATCTACTATTGTATCGAAATTCTCCTTTAAACACCAGAGCTTTGTTTGAAATGAGGTGAGGGTAAATTGGGGATTCGTCATTCGTTAGGGAACAGGGAACAGGGAACAGTGAACAGTGAACAGTGAACAGTGAACAGTGAACAGGTAAGGTAGAATTTCGAGTCAACTTCCCCAGCTTCCCCAGCTCCCCCAGCTCCCCCAGCTCCCCCAGCTCCCCCAGCTCCTGAACTGATAACTGATAACTGATAACTCCCTCATCCCTCCTGTTTTTCCAAGAAAGCCGCGCACTCAACATGGGGTGTTTGGCTAAAGAAGTCTGCTGGCTGAACGTGGGTTAATTGATAGCCACCTGGATGACAAAGGCATTTAAGATCCCGTGCTAGGGTGGCTGGCTTGCAGCTAATGTAGACAAGGCGTTGAGGCATAACTGACAAAAGGGTTTCAATCACTTGGGGGTTGCAGCCCTGGCGTGGCGGGTCAAGTAATACGATATCTGGCGTGATCCCCAGTTGCGGCAGTACGGTTTCCACAGTTCCTGTTTCAAACTTGACATTGGTAATCCCATTAATATAGGCATTGATTTGGGCTTGCTCCACGGCTGTCCCTTGCACTTCGATCCCCAATGCCTGATGTACCTGTTTAGCTAAGGGTAGGGTGAATGTACCAATACCACAATAGGCATCGACGAGATATTCAGTTCCTTGGAGTGCCAGCTTTTGCCGCATGACATTGAACAAGGCTTCTGCGGCTTCGGTGTTGACTTGGAAAAAGGTATCGGGTCTTAATTGAAACTCTAAATCCGCGAATATTTCCCGCAGATAGGGTTGACCCAGGACACAATGGGTTTGATCACCAAAAATAACATTAGTCCGGTTGGGATTCACATTCACACAAACACCCACCAGGTTAGGATAGCGATCAAGCCAGGTCTGGGCTTGCGTTTCCAGATTGGTTAAATTGGCATCCGTTGTGACTAAGGTTAAAAGCATTTCCCCGGTTCGGCGTCCAATCCGCAGTGACAGGTGACGCAATCGCCCTTGATGACGGCGTTCGTTGTAGATTGACCAACCTTGTTGCTGAATATCCTGCTTGATTTGGGCTAACAGGGGATTTAAGCGATCATCTTGAACGGGACATTGATTCAGGTTAATTAGCTGATGCGTCCCTTTCTGGTAATACCCACCTTGAACTTGACCCGTTGCCGATCGCCGCATCGGATAGGTAGCTTTGTTCCGGTAAGCTAGGGGAGACTCAGCGCTTAAAATCGGGGCGATTTCGATTGAAGTGAAGCCGCCGATACGAGTTAAGGCTTGCTTTAGCAGATTTTCTTTGACTGATCGCTGATACTGGGGATCAACGTGCTGCCACTGACAACCGCCACATTTATCTGCCACGATGCAGTGGGGACGAATGCGATGGGGAGAGGATTCGAGAAGTTGATCCAGTTTCGCGATCGCGTAATTGGGTTTGACACGCACCAGCCTGACGCGGACGTGATCCCCGGTTACCGTATTGGGGACAAAAACGACGCGATTCCCCAACCGTCCGACACCATCACCACTATCATTCAGGTCTGCGATTGTCAGTTCCACCAGTTGACCTTGTTGCCACTGATCAGGGAGAACGGTGGGACGAGGGGACGAGGAGACAGAGTGATCCATAAAAATAAAATGTAGATGTGGGAATAGTGACCAAAGGGATTGCCAAATTGTTACAAAAGGGTTATCGACTCTTAAGCCAGGGCGGGTTTTGTTGCTCAGTTATTGGTCTTAATAGCATTAGTCCCTAAACCCGCCCCTACACTTGGCTTTTTACTTCTTGCGACTGCTAACTTTGGTTACTGCACCTGGAGTACCTCCGCACCCCTACACCTCCGCACTGCGTCTCAACCGAAAACTTTTCGCTCGACTGACTTTATTTGTGGGGTCTAGAGTCGCTAAACTACAAATGTTATCTAAGTTAACCCAATAAGATGAGCGTAGTTAGCCAAGTTATCCTCCAAGCCGACGACGAGCTGCGGTATCCCAGCTCCGGTGAACTGATGGGTATTAAAGCCTTTTTGCAGACGGGTGAGCAACGGATGCGTATCGCTTCCACCCTAGCAGAAAATGAAAAGAAGATTGTCCAGGAAGCCAGTAAGCAGCTATGGCAAAAGCGTCCTGACTTTATCTCACCAGGAGGCAATGCTTATGGGGAACGCCAGCGATCGCTATGCCTACGGGACTATGGCTGGTATTTGCGATTGATTACCTATGGTGTTCTGGCTGGAGGCAAGGAACCGATTGAAAAAATTGGTTTGATTGGGGTCAAGGAGATGTATAACTCTCTTGGCGTCCCCGTCGCCGGAATGGTTGAATCGATTCGTTGCCTCAAAAATGCCTCCTTGGAGTTGCTGAGTCAGGAAGATGCCATGGAAGCGGCTCCTTATTTTGATTACATCATTCAATCGATGTCCTGACTTGAGACACCATTACTTGGTCATCAGGTCACCTTTGGATTGGTGATTCGGGATTCGGGATGGGGAAGCATTTTGCTCATAAGAGAGATTCTCAATTTTCCCAATCACCGCCTCATCTCACCAATCCTCAATGAGTTATTGACAAATCCTTGATGATCAAGTATAAAAAACCGACAGTCTCTATGGGGAGAATCTGTCGGCTATTTGTGTGTTCCCTATTGATGACTCGGCTAGAGTTCAGTCATTAGCTAGTATGCAAAATTAATCCGCCTGAGGATTGCGATCTCGATCAGTGATTGGTTGTGAACTTGATCGTAGCCATTTGTGATGTTTGCTTGTGAGGCGAGATGTATTACACCAACCTAGGCTATGTTGTTTGTCAAAAAACTGCCTTGGACTTCCTTATCGATCTTGTTCGCCACCCATTGCGTTTTTGGCTGGTTGATCGCGGCTTCTGAGTTAATCGCAGATGCGGATAGACCTTGGCTGTTGTGGCTGATGGGGGCAATATATATCGTGTTTATCGATCTATCCCTAACTGCCCCGCTGACGCTGATTCAGAGCGTTTATAGCAGTTGGCTCAAGTCAGATACTCGTGCCTTTATTTCCGTAATTGTGGGCGCTTTTTTAGCCGTGCTGATTCTCTGCTGGATACACGTTTTTGTCCGGATTCTGGTGCTGCTATCAGCCGGGGCGTTAGTGCGGTTAGATTTGCAAGTTGCCAACTTCGGCGAATGGAAAGCTTTCAGTGTTTTGGTCGTCTTCTCCCTGATGGGCTATGGGTTAGGCATAATCGCACAACAGATCGTCAGCAGTTTTTTTTAATCGCTCTGTGGGAGTTGAATTTTCACAGCACCTTCTGGGGTGATGACTACTTTGCCGCCGAGTGCTTCAATCTGATTAATGGCACGTTGACGAGTGCGATCGTCCATGGCGTTTTGTAGCACCATTGACCAAGCACTGACTTGGGCTGATTTGCTTGAGGGATTGCGGGCAAGAAACTGGGCGGTTTGGCGGGAAATTGAGGCAATATATTGACTTTCTTCATCTTCATAAGTGCTTGCCCATTCTGCGGCTTTCTCAAAGGATTGGCGGGCGGCTTGGGCGTCACCCAGGAATAACAGTTCGTCAATTGCCTTATAGCGCCAGATGTAATAGGATTTGGAGGGAACTTGGGGGGAAAGCTGCTGGAGTCCCTCTTCCATTAGTTCTACCGACCGATCTGGCATGCCCGCATAGAGGGACGTGCTACCTGAAAGGAAAAAATAGGCGTCTAAAAAGCGGGGGTCACGGGCTAGAATCACTTCAAAATATTCGGGACTCAGTTGATAGCCGGTGACATCACGAGCTTGATCATCACCAAAGTATTGCAGGAAATTGAGAAAAACCCAATCGGCTAGTAGGTTATCAAATCCGAATGTTGGTACTTTCTGGAGGAGATTTAGGCGTACCTTTTCGGCTTCGATTTGGCGTTGCAGTTCTATGGAAGAAGGAGTTTCGCCTTTGCCTTGGAGTTGATTGAGTTGGGGAATTTGCAACCCCCCCACGGCGACGATACAGAGGAGGGCAATTAGGGAAAGAATGAGATATTGGCGTAGGGGTTGAGAAGATTGGGTCAGCATTTTGGGTAAATGTATTGATTATTCGTTAGGACGGTCTGTAGGGGCGACCCGCCTACATCAATTACAGCGTTTTCAAACTCGATGTGATACACCTAAATAAGAACAGAACAGAGCTGTCCTAGAGTTACTGTACTACACCGTGTTAGAAAGTGCTGTAGAAGGGAGCGATCGCCCGATCTGGGTTATGGCGATCACTCCCTTTAAGAACTGGCTTCAGAAAAATAAAGTACCAGTGAGGAAAGCTGTATTCATCAACTCAGCCAAGCTTGATTGGTATATTCTTAAACCGCAAGTCCCTAATTTGCGCCCAATCAAATTGACGGGAATCGGAATAAGAGAGCGATCGCATGATGGAATTGACCAGAAGGGAACAGGCGATCTTGGTAGGGGCGAGATGCACCTCATCAATGAATCATTACAATCCATTCAAATAGTCAGCTTTTGGATTCTTTCTGTTCACTGATTCGGTGGATGCAGTCCGGCTAAGATAAGTAGACGTCGAAGATTTACGACTCCCGGACGGTTGAGTGCAAGTGCTGCGATGGTGGCACGACCGCAGGGGGTTCGACCGAGTAGTTGAGTTAAATCTTCAGTCCAATCAAAATGCTCTGTCCAATTCTGCTGACGAGGATTGAATAGGGCAATCTCTTGTCCCGTCTTTGGGTCAGGATAAACAGTGCGGGTGTATTTACGACCATTACAGCCGAAACACGCCCAGGCTAGATTTTCAGTAGTGGTTGCTCCGCCTAGTTGTCGAGGCTTAATATGATCAACGGTAAAGCTGTCAGGAGAGAATTCATCTGGGCAACGGCAGTATTCGCATCGATGCTTCGCCCGTTGAGCGATTTCCTGTCTCAGTGCTGTGGGGATTCGTTCATAGTCAGACGGCATGGGAAGGTTGGGATGTCAACTGAATTTGTTGGTTTAAGCGGATTAGGTCAATATTCCTAATCTGCGCGAGTTGGATCAGGGCTTCTAATCGTTTTACTCGCTTCTCCTCTAGCAAGTCTTCGTAACCAATAAGTTCCTGATATTCCGCTTCGCTCAGTTCACCCCATTCACAGCGATCGCGTAATGTGTTTAGATGGATTTGTTCCTCTTCAGAGATATGGCTCTCTATCACCTCAAGCAATCGGGCTTCCTGAGGATTCGCTGTACTCGACTGAGGCGGCTGCGCTAAAAATTCCAATAGCTGCACAACTGCTATCAGTTTGTCCTGAGGTAGCTGTCCAATCAGCGCGATCGCTTTTTGGTGAATATCAGTAGCCGGAGCCATTGTCCATCCCTAAGTCATGGTTAATTCATAGTTTAGCAAATCTTAGGATTGGTTAAGGCTACCCGTAACATTTAATTGACCAGACGAGAACAGGCGATCGCATGATTCAATTGACCGGAAGGAAACAGGCGATCTTGGTAGGGGCGACCCGCCTGCATCAATGAACAACCCCAATCCATTCAATTGGATCGGGTCGCCCTTTACTTAATCAACAATAGCAATACCTTGATCTGACCCCTCCCTAACCGGACCCTTCAAGGGGAGGGAACGACAGGGGCACGTTTCACGTTTAAGGACTGGCTAAAGAAAATCGAGTTAGGAGTTGCTCACGGGATAGCTGAGGTAGTTGTGAGAGGTATTGACTTAACTGTTGGGGGGGTAATGCTAATAAAGCAGAGACTAGTGTTGTCAGTTGAGCATCTAACTCTCCAAATCGAATTTGAAGCAAATTTTCGACAATGAAATGCTGTACTTGTTGGATTGCTGATTCGCTGTTTTCGAGTTGAGATAAATGTAAGAGAAATGGGGTTAATTGCTGAGGGGGTAATGCCGATAACGGAGTGATTAAAGCCGTCAGGGTGGGAGTCAATTGTCCCAGACGAGTCTGGAGGAGGTTTTCGATAATCAGTCGTTGTCCTTGTTGTCTGCCTTGCTGTATGCCTTGTTGTATGCCTTGTTCCATGCCTCGTTGCAGCGCGGCGTCGAGTTGTTGCCGAAATAGGGGTGCTAATGCCATAATTAACTCCCTCTCCTGTTTACCTAAGTTTTGATGGGTTTGTAAGTTCATTTGCAAGTTATACAATAAATCTAGCGCAGATTGACGCAATGGATGGTCTTCTGGTAATGCGCTGATTTCCTCAATCGCTTGCTGTTGGACTCTACCTTTTCCGAGAAGTCTTAACCATAGGGTTTCTGCGGTACGGGGGAGTTGGTGGATGACGACGATGGCTGTTTTGAATGATTCTCCCATGAAGTAGATTCCTTCCAGCCAATTAGGTTCATCGTTTATGGCTCTAAATCCGGCTAATAATCGGCTTGAAGCGGTGGGAGTGAAAATCCACAACTGGGGGAGTTCACTATCGTTAATGGAGGTATTTTCCCGTCGGGCGCCTCGTTCTAATTCTGAATGTAGGTCAAACAGTTTAGACAGACAACTGCGGATTTGACTGGGGGTAACGGCGTTACGAAAGGGTTCAAATACGGCAGGTTTTGTGGCTAGGCGTCCCAACAGTCCCAGGGTGGTTTGGTAGTCACTTGAGACACAAGTGGGGGTGAAGTAAACGTCAACCTCTCGCACTTCCCCAGCAATGTCTCGACTCGTCTCAACAGTTCCGATGGGGGATAAGAGTTGGTCGAGAAAGTATGCAAGCGAATTGGTCGTGAGGGAATCGAGTCATTGGGGAATGGGGATAGTCTACGAATGTAGCTGTCTATCTTACCGGAGTTGGAGAAATTTCGCGATCGCACTAAGAGAGTGTGATTCAACCCATCGCATTGTAGGGGCTATTGACCTGCGCCCTGTAAAATTGACGGAAATGGTCTTAACCTGCGATCGCACAATTCAATTGACTGGAACCGAACAGGCGATCTTGGTAGGGGCGACCCGCCTGCATCAATGAACAACCCCAATCCATTTAATTGGATCGGGTCGCCCTTTACTTAATCAACAAAGCAATACCTTGATCTGACCCCTCCCTAACCCTCCCCTCGAAGGGGAGGGAACAAGATTGACGCTTGCTGGGAATCAGGCTGCGATCGCACGATTCCATTGACCTAAACAGAACAGGCGATCGCACAATTGAATTGACCGCAAGGAAATCGGCGAGATCAGTTAAATGCTTGTGTTATTGTTGTCATTATTAGGAGGCGCGGCTTTCCTCTCCCCATAAGAAACATAGAGGAGGTATCCAGCCGCGAAACATAGATGAAGACAGCAAAATTAGTAATTAATGATGATAATCAGACGGTTATCTTACCCCAAGAGTTCCATTTTCAGGACAACGAAGTTTACATTAAAAAACTTGGCAATGTTTTAATTTTAATTCCTAAAGCTAATCCTTGGCAGACTTTAAGAGAAAGTTTAAACCTTTTTTCGGATGACTTTATGGAGCATCGGGAACAGCCTACCCTGGAAATTAGAGAACTATGGCAATAAGATTTTTGCTGGATACCAATATTTGCATCTACATTATCAGACAAAAACCCGCCAACGTACTCGCCAAGTTTCAAAGCCTCAGTCCATCTGATATTGGCGTATCATCTATTACAGTGGCTGAACTGGAGTATGGAGCTTACAAAAGTCAGCGCCAAGAGCAAAACAGGGCGGCGTTGAGTCAGTTTCTAATGATGCTGGAAATTTTACCTTTTGATGCTAAAGCAACACAGACTTATGGTAAAATGCGAGCCGAATTAGAAAAAATGGGTATTGTAATTGGTGCAATGGATTTACTGATTGCATCCCAAGCACTTGATCGTGGCATCACTTTAGTTACCAATAACGTGAGAGAATTTTCCCGCATTCCCGGCTTGACTTGGGAAAACTGGGTAGTATGACTGGCTGATAAGCTTGGCGCGATCGCATGATGGAATTGACCGGAACCGAACAGGCGATCGCACGATTGAATTGACCGGAAGGGAACAGGCGATCCCCGTAGGGGCGACCCGCCTGCATCAATGAACAACTCCAATCCATTTAATTGGATCGGGTCGCCCTTTACTTAATCAACAAAGCCATACCTTAACGCGACCCCTCCCTAACCCTCCCCTCGAAAGGGAGGGAACAAGATTGGCGCTTGTTGGGAATCAGGCTGCGATCGCACGATTGAATTAACCCAAATAGAACAGGCGATCGCACGATTCAATTGAGGCATTATAAGGTTAGGTGATCGCTCTGGTTAGAGATGTGGGTAGGTTAAGGATAGAGCGAAGCTGTGAACTCAGGTTCACTGCTCAATGCTCAAGCTGGTTAAATTCGGTCGTTCTGGCTAGCTCTTGCTGATTTGAGCGATTAGCCGAGACTTGATTGATTGGCAGATTCTTTTACCTGTAGGTCGGTATGTCGGATAAGAAACCCAAGGAAAATCCCCTCAAACGAATTCTGGTTTTATGCTCAATGGTAGCCTTTCTGGGTTCTACGGGCTATGGGCTATTTGGTCTATATAGTAATGCCCTACAGCAACCGCAGACGACGGCTACCTCGGAAGAGGCGTCGGTTGATCAACAGCTAGCGGCGAAGGAACGGGGGTATGAGTTGGTTTTAGAACGGGAACCGGAGAATCGGGTGGCGTTGGAAGGCTTGGTGGAGATACGGTTACAGATGCAGGATACTCAAAGTGCGATCGCGCCTTTGAAAAGGTTGGTTGAGTTGCATCCTCAGGAGGCAGGGTATAAGGTACAGTTGGAGCAGTTGCAGCAGCAGGTGGGAGAAAAGAGTGAGGAAAGTGGAGAGCGCGATCGCTAAGGGTGGTCTCAGCTAAAAATCACAGACATTTTGAGTAAAAGTTAGGAAACATCGAAAATGCATGTTGAAGAATGTTGTCAAGCATTGTTAGCTCACCTTCTGCCTATTATAGATGAAAAACGAGAAGGAATTTGCATTGATGTTGGTGTAGGAACATTTACATTTTATTGTGAATTGTTTGCCGATCTGGGATTCAAAACATTTGCTGTTGAACCTCTCCCTTGCAATACATTACAGCAGATGTGTCAATTTTATGGCATTACTTTGTTTGAAAATTGTCTGGCAGATATCAACGGAGTTCAGACTCTACATATTGGAACTTTTCAAGGAAATGATAATCTGAATTTGTGTTCTTTAGAAAAAGATTGGTGGGGAGCTTCTACAAAAACTGTACAGGTAGAATGCTTAACTTTAAATAAACTCTTATCGGATATAAATACACAAAAAAGTACACAAAAAATTACCTGTTTAAAACTAGATATTGAGGGAGCAGAGTTAACTGTTATTCGTCAGCTTTTGGAATTACCAGAGTCTTTGTTGCCAAGTGTGGTAATGTTTGAGTACGGAGGAGGTGACAACAGGGAGACTGGTGAAAAAGGATGGTCTCAAAAGTTTTTGGATGCCACATTAGAGTGCCTGGAGATATTAAAGCTTTGTGGATACAGTTTCAGCTTGATAATCGAAGCGTCAAAAGAGGCAACAGAATCTATATTCGATTTACAGAAACATAATTTAGATCCTGACCAAATTTTTAATTCACAGGCAATTTGGGGAAATATTATCAGCTTCCGGAATTTCAGCTATCCATCTCAGCAAATACAAGAGCTTTGCCTTCCTTTTGTCGAAAAAAATGATTCTCATAGCAATGGCATAAATTTAATTAAAAATAGTGGTGAAATTCAAATCATAGAAAAATTTATTTCATCAGGAAGTATTGTTTTCGATATTGGAGCAAATAGGGGAGATTGGACAAAGGAAGTTTTAAATAAGTATTCTGATGTTCACATACATTTGTTTGAGCCTGTGGTTAAGACTTATCACATCCTGCTACAGAATTTAGCTGATTCTATCAAGTTTGGTCAAGTTATCCCTAATAATTTTGCCGTATCGTACAAGGAAAAAGCTGCAACTTTTTTCTATTATGAAAATCATTCGTCTTTGAGTACATTCCATCGACGATTAAGTGTAGAAAAACCATTAAATTTGGAAGAGCCAAAATGTTTTACTACTTTAACAACAACGATTGATGAGTACTGCAAGCATTTGAATGTCAAGCAGATTAATTTTTTAAAAATTGATACTGAAGGAGGAGAACTAGATGTTCTTAAGGGTGCAAAACAATTTTTAAAACGAGGGAAAATTGATTATCTACAATTTGAGTATGGAGGCACTTTCTTAGATGCTGGAATAACTTTAGAAGAGATAGTCGATTTTTTACATAATTACCGCTACTCGATATTTAAAATTTTATCAAATGGGCTAGAGTATCAACCCCAATATTTACCAGAACATGAAAACTTTGAGTACAGTAATTTTCTTGCCGTCAATGAAAGATTCATTTCAACGCTCTTGGGTCATGCACCAACAATGCTTGATTTACAAGAACTCTGTGTTCAGCATTCAGTCGTACCACGAGGCGTTATTTACATCGGAGGATATGAGGGTAAAGAAATCGAATGTTATCAAAAAATGGGTGTGCAAAATATATTTTTTATTGAAGCTAATCCAGATATTTGGCTACAAAAACTGGAACTTGATACCGCCGAATTTAATATCCTCAATATGGATATTCAGGGGGCAGAGCTTTTAGCCTTACAAGGAACAAGCAACTTACTGAAGTATGTTGATGCAATTAATACAAAAGTGAATTATGAAGAACTGTATCAAGACTGTGCCTTAATCGACCAAGTTGATGATTTTTTAGAAAACCATGGTTTTGAGCGCGTAGCAACAACAAGCCCCTACCATCCATCTTGGGGAGATGCTTTTTATGTGAGAATGCCTGTCATTACAATGTCAACATTGGGAAAAAATGGGCGTTTTGCTAATCAAATTTTTCAGTATGCATTTTTGAAAATTTATGCCAAAGAACATAATTTGCGTGTTGAGACACCAACCTGGATAGGACAGTATTTATTTGGGCATAGTGAACCGCCCATTTCTAAGCAGTTTCCTTTAGTTATAGAAGAAACTAATGAGCTTTCCGAAGCTTGTATACCTGCTTATAAAGAAGGATTTCACAATGTAGATTTCTGGGGTTACTTTCAGTACAACACAAAGTACTACGCGCCCCACAAAGAGTACTTTCGCTCACTGTTCAAACCTGTTCCTGAATTAGAACGTAAAATGACAGCCGCGCTTGAACGCTTGCGTTCCAGAGGGAAAACTGTTGTTGGATTGCATCTGCGACGGGGTGATTATGGCTATGAATATTTTTTTGTTGCACCAAATGAATGGTATATAGACTGGTTAAAGGGTTTGTGGGAAACTCTGGAGGAGCCAGTCTTATTCATCGCTAGTGATGAACCCGAAACAGTCATTGGAGATTTCGTCGAGTATAATCCGATAACATCACAAGATTTAGGTATAGGGTTATCGGAAGCCCAGTTTTATCCTGATTTTTACTTATTAAGTCAATGTGATATTGTGGCGATTTCCAATAGCTCATTTTCGTTTGTTGCCTGTATGTTAAATGAGCAGGGTAAATTCTTCTTCCGACCACACCTGCAATCCGAAAAACTGATTCCTTTTGATCCATGGAATAGTGAGACTATTTTAAGAAATGTAAAACCGATAGACTATCCGCTTACTAGCCCTATCAAGTCTGAAGTTGAAGAGAGAGAAGCTAAGCGTTTTGCCTTGCTTAAAGCTAACCTCCTACCTCTAAAACTTAGAAGTGTTAATTTAATTATTTTTCCCGACTGGTCTCAACCAGAGGAATTACTTTTTTCAGAATTGGGAAAAGTTATAGAAACTATTCTGAGTCACCCGGATAAAATTTACATGACTTTGCTTGTCGAATCCAGTAGCCTTTCTGAAGAAGAGGCTGAGTTAGTGTTATCGAGTATCGTGATGAATCTTTTTTGGCAAGAGGATTTGGACGTTACCAATGAGCCGGAAATTGCTTTGATACCAAAGCTACGCCGAATGCAATGGGAAGCTTTATTACCCAGTCTTCATGGTCGAATTATTCTGGAAAACGAAAATAAGCAGATGATCGCACAGGTACTCACCGGAGGAAATTTCCCCTCTTTTGAAATAGACAGTATCAACAGTCAGAGAGCGACCCGATTTAAAAATTTTCGTGACGAATCATGACAAAAAAACGGTAACTGTTGTATGAAAAGTATCAGAAAAAGCCGAGTCCTGTTATCCCATCACTGGTCATTCTTCAATCAACGCCAGCCAATTTTTTCTCATGACCTGATTTACCTAACTAGCTCAAATGATAATCACCCTCAAGTGGTTAATTTACCCGTTGGGTCATGTTTTGATGTTGAAGAGTTGCTAAAACAAGTTTCGCCGAACTGGTATCCAGAACTTTTCATTGCTAAGGTAGATTCATTCTTTAATCTTGTTCCCTTGAACGTAGAGGCACTGAAATGCCCAAAAGTTCTAATACTGGGAGACACCCAGCATGGACTAGATCCCTTGAACCGGATGATTGAGTACGCGAAATCAGAAAAGTATGACCTGTATATTACTGATCATAAGCGTCATCATCTTTGGTATTACTGGTTAGCTGGACTCAAAAACCTTTTCTGGTTACCTGGCTTATTTCTCAATCCTCCCGCGCCAGGTTTTGAACACCAACCGTTTGACGATTATCAAATTAATAAGCATATATTTCAAGGAAAAGCTGTATTTATTGGTCAAGTCGGGAAATATCATCCTAGACGTAAAAAACTTATTGAATATGCAGCCAATTATGTACCTAATTTTATATCCGGTCAATTGAGTCAACAGGATTCATTAAAGGCATTTGCAGCAGCAGATATCTCTTTGAACATAAGCCTCAACGGTGATATTAATCTTCGGAATTTTGAAGTGATTGCATCAAAGGGGTTTCTTTTGACAGATCAATTGACAGATGAGTCTGGTATGGATCTGATCCTAGAAGCTGGTACTGATTATGAAAGCTTTAGTAATCCCGATGATATGGTCAATAAATTATTGTTTTTTTTAAAGAATAAAAGCATTAGGAATAGATATCGTGAGCGCAGCTATACCCGCTATTGCTATGACTATACACCTCAACGCATGGAGCAACGCCTTAACCAGTTACTCCAAGGGGTTTCAATTGAGAAGCGTTTTACAATTCAATCCATTAAGCGCATTCAATACTGTAAGGATATAGAATTCAGCCGTGCTAGAATTAGTTTATATCAGGTGATTCAAGATATTCATCGCGATTGGGAATTTATATCGATATTATTAGATGCCAGGATTAAGTTTACTTCTGCTGCTGATTTTCTCGATTTGCCACGGGTAAAGATTACCATGACAAATTATGAGGATATCTATGCGGAAAGTTTATGTTATTATTTGGAACAATCGGGTAACACTCACCGAATATCTTTTGCCAAAGATATTCAAGATATTCATGGATTTAATGTCATTGTTACCTCAATCTGCGAACCGCGTTTGCTATCGCAAATTCCCAACGCTGATATGATCATCATATCAAATGATTACGATGGATTGGAAAGAGTCTTGCAGTACAGCGAGTTCCAAAGGATTTTATCTAGTCAAGTAAATAATTTTGCAGGTGATTTTTTTGTTATTAGCAGAAAACATCTACAGTCTTGTGAGTTTCAGTCTAATTCGCCTAATGTCGGCTGGAAATATCTAGATATTGGACAAAATAGGCAGTTAAATGACCTTATTAATGAGTTTAATCTAAGAGATATTAATATAATTATATTTCCCGATTGGAGCCAATCAGAAGAATTATTATTTCAGGATGTATCAAGGGTACTCCAAGAACTCGCAACTCTTCCTCATAAAAGTCAGATTGCGTTACTGATAGACACCAGCAACATTTCTGAGCAGGATGCAAATCTATTTTTATCGGGTGTTACCATGAACCTGCTTATGCAAGAAGATTTAGATGTGACTGAAGGACTAGAACTATCTTTAGTGGGAAACCTAGATAAAATGGAGTGGGAACTTTTATTGCCACGCATTCAGGGACGGATTGCTCTTGAGAATGAAAATCAACAGGCGATCTTACAATTAGGGGCTCAAATGGTTCCCCTTCTGGGAATTCGATAGCTTTAGCAGCAGTAGGCAAGCCATTCAGCTAGAAATTGAAAGCTGGAATTTCATCTCCCTTTTTCCCTGCCAGTTACCTCAAATTATTGCTTGCAACATACCTTTGCCACATTTGCTCATAAGCTTTCTCCATCTCGCGGGTAAACTGCTGAGCATTCCATAAAGGTGCTGTATGTCTTGATTTCCTTAGTTTCCAAGCAATTTTTTGCCGTAACGTCTCGTCTTTCCCCAAGCGGATACCCCACTCTACATACTCTTCATCAGTCCAAGCGATTCCCTCAGTTAAACCTGCATTCATCATCATCGTATAGCTATTACGCGCCGCAAATTGTTGTCCAACTCGCGTTACTAAGGGAATGCACATCCAGAGTGTTTCTAAAGTTGTCGTTGCCCCGTTATAAGGATAGGTATCAAGTACAACATCAGCAATGCTTAAGTTGGCTCGGTGAGTTACTTCTAAACTAACGTCTGGTAAAAACCGCAGGCGATCACAATCCACTCCTTCTTCTTCAGCAATCTGCTTAAAGAAGTTTTTAATGGATTCCTTATCACCATAACCTTTAACCACAAAGTAACTATTCGACACCTCTTTAATAATTCTCATTTGTAGTCGTGCTGTATCTGGATGCCGTTTGAAGCCCCTCTGACTACTAAGATACACCACTGCATCACTGGGAATATCTAACTGATCGCGCCGGATGTCTGGTACAGCTACCTCAAACCCATCAATGGCTATATAAGTTTGGGGCAAGCGCCAGATTTTCTCTGTGTAGTAATCCTGAGCTGAATCTGGCAATATATAGGGATCGGCAATGAAATAATCAATTGAGGGAAGTCCCGATGCATCCCAACCCAACCAAGTGACTTGAACGGGTGCAGGTTTAAGCGCCATTGCTTCACAACTAATATCTAGCGTGATACTATCAAGATCGATCAAGATATCAATTTCATCTTTATAAATTTGGTCAGCAATTTCTTTGCTGTTTACTCCAAATTTGTAGGCTTTTAATGTGTTGTTGATATACCATTGCTCTATCGGATCATTATTTTGACTGTTATTGATCATATAGGCATGGACTTGAAACTTGTCGCGGTCATGATACTTAAATACCCATCGAGCTAACCAGCCTACAGAATGCATTTTAAAGCAATGCGACAAGTAGCCAATCTTGAGCGGTTGAGTAGAAGGAATAACAACGGGTTTTGGGACAGATCGTTGGCGGTATCGCTCTACATATTCCTTGGCATAAACTTCAATGTTAGCTTGAGCAAGCTGAGTAACTTGATTCTGAATTAAGCGATTATTTTTGGGTTCATCTTTAAAGTAGGGCAAGAAAAAGATTGAACTAAACAAACCCAAAGTATCACCAAAAGGAACAGACAGGGGTTTTTCCTCAATCAACAGCGACAGGAGCGATTTATGCTGCTGGAAAAGCAAAACGGCTTCTTGCCAACGTCCGCCCGAACTCATCAAACCTCGGAGAATTAGATGACTTGAATAAATCTGCTGGGGCAAGGTTTTGGCGAGAGAAAAGCACAATTTCCCGGTCTCTATCCCCTTATCATATTGATTAGCGTTCTGATAAAATGAAGCCAGATGTGCTAAAACATCTATTCTGTGAGCATCTAAACGCAGACATAACTCAGCTAGGCGGGCTGCCAGATCAGGTATCTTGACAAAATAAGCGATTCTCACCGCGACAGGCAGAACTACCTGAATAAACTCACTAGGCTCATTGATATAAGCCAGACAAGCTTCTGCTAGTTCAGACACTGAAGGAGCCAGCGGATCGTAGTTTAATGTATTTTGCAATACCTGTAACAATAAATCATGTTTAACCTCCACGCCTTGTTTCGATTGGAGGAGCTGAATTATTCCTAGGGAAGTCAAGGCTTCTCCAGTAAATGTCTCAAGCTTGATAGACAGTTGAATAATCTGCAACAGATTATTAATATCACTAGGGCTAATTTCCCGTATATGCTGACGGATTGCCCAAGCCATCCCATAGTCTGTAAGCTCCTCCCGTCGTTCGGCTTCTGTTTGTAGAACCTGAATCAGTTCAATTGTCCACAAATCGACTTGTTCTGCCTCCCCCTCCCCTAGGGCTAATAGCCAAGTGATCTGGGCTTCTGCTTCTTGCCCTTGCAACAGCAACATCAAACCCAAATTCCAGTAATGAGATTGGATGTCTGGTTCTGCTTCAATAAGCTGTTCGTACAGACTTTCTGCCTTATTGTAGTCTCCTTTAATTAGACTTTGCTCTGCTTGCTGCTGCCAGTTAGCCAGAACTGTTGAAGAAGATTCAGTCATTATTGTTGTGTCGTACTCAGTCTTTCAGTGGCAAGTACCAATTACAGCACTTTTCAGGTTTATGGAATACAAAATTGTATCCACTTGCTTTTCAGCTAAAACATGGTCTATAGTCAACTAACTTGAAAACCGCTGTAAAAAATTATAGCACTACGCAGACACGTTAGGACATCAGTTAATCCCAGTAATGACCTGATAACAGGCAAAAGGGAAATGTAAGAATGTCCTAACCTGCCTTGGTAAGGCTATACAAGTAAATCTTTGAATTACATCAAGCAAAGCGGGTAGAAGACTCTACCCACTCCCTAAGGGGATTTTACCTAATCAGGCAAAAATCACCATCACTAAGAGATTTCTGTCTTACGACTCTAAATTCGCATAATTACTAGTGCATGTTGGCGCACCCGCCGTTCCTGACGCTATAAAACCAATTGCACCAACTGTTCCTGTTACATCCGCAGGAGTACTAGCAGCCACTGGCGCTTTGTTAGCTTGGCACAACACGGCTAATGTAGTCGCTTCCCCTGTACCCTGTTGGGTTCCAACTTGTACGCCTCCTACAAATGCTCTAACCGTGGCATCTACTCCCTTTATTGGTGCGCCAATATTAGCAACTTTAGTATTGTCGCTTGCACCGGTATTACCTTCAATGATGTACCGATAGTTTGTGGTTTCGGTTGCAATACCAAGACCTAATTTACTGATATCAGTCGTTACACCGACAAAGTCACCTTTCTCCAGGTAGTAGGCTTGCTGGGCGCGATTCATAGAACCTGTGTACTGCTTCGCTTCCGACTCCTTCGCTTTGTTAGCCTGGTTCAAGAAGGATGGCAACGCAATAGCAGAGAGAATACCGATAATGATAATAACAACGAGCAGTTCAATCAGCGTGAAGCCCTGATCCTGCTTCTTTTGATTGAGGTGTTGTATAAACTTAGCTTTCAGTTCAGTCTTCATGAATAGTTCCTCTCTAGGGTGGGGGTGTCCGACTTTAACTCCTGAACCTAACTTACCCATCTACGATCCATTTCTTATCACCCTCGCCGAAAAATTTTGCTCAACGCTGGAAATATCTCTCAAACCGATCGCTCCAACATCACATATAGAAAGACTTCCAGCTTCCTTAAGAGTTGTTTAACCTCCTCAAACGCCGTCTGTTCACTCACAGGTGCCAACGTCACTAGATCCAACGGTCTAATTTTCAGCCAGCGTTCCACAATAGCTTTAACCAGCACAGATCCATCCCACAGAGGTAGCAGACAAGCTGCCACTGTACTATCTAACTCCACAGGAGCCAAGGCTGGCAGTGTCACATAATTACTGATCACAAACGGCTTCTGCTCAGTAATACACTTAAGCAAGTCTTCCCGCACCTTAGCACCCTTCAACTGAGGATGCAGATGAACCCAGGCTTTTTCCCAATCCGACTGCTCCCACTGCTCAACAGGAACAAACAAGTCGGCTTGACTGGGATGAGCGCACCAGAAATCCAACAACCGATGTATAGGATGGAGAAGTTCATAAAGATGCAACCGTTCTTCTAACGAAATTCCTGGTAAACTCATCGCCCATAAAGCGGGTAAGTTATCCGGTTCTTGAAACAAGTCCGTGACATCCCAATATCGCCAGTACACCATACTGACAAATTCCAAATCTGCCTCTCTCAAAGCGGCAAACATTTCCGGAATCGTATATCCCTTATCACCCACCAGCAGATGATTAGACAAGAGTGCTGCTCTTCCTTCTGGGGTTTCATAACTTGGATTCCAAGCCCTGGCTTTGAGTTCAACACCATTCTTCAGTGCTTTCATCGTTTCGATGGCAACCTCTATTTCCATATCTTCTGGGTTGCCATCCATCAAACCCATCGTTTTAAAGAGTTCTTGAGCGCGAAAATAGCCAGATCTCTGGATAGCACTGTGTAGATTGGTGCGAATAATTCCCTGGGGCTTTAGAACTGACTTCATCGCCTTGAGAGCCGCAAATATATCCGGAATCAGATAAAGCACCTCATCATTGTTAATATAGTCAAATTCCTGCCCCAGACTAGCTAAGTCATAAATTGACAGGACATGGAACTCGACATTCTCAAATCCATGATGCTGTAACCGTTTCCGCGCTAGCTTAACCGATTCTTCAGAAATATCAATCCCAACAATTTTAGCGCCAGGATTGGCTTCAGCCAACATCAAAGCCTTGTAACCACTGCCACAGCCAGCATCCAGAATAACTTTTCCTTGGGTATCGATAACTTTTTGGTGTCTTAAATAATAAGACGTAACTAGATTATGAATATAGAGAGCATTCAAGTCATCTTTCGGAGACTGATCGAGGGGAACTCTCGGATAAGGTGCCTTTTCAAACTGCTGGCGAATTTTTTCAATAATTTCAGGCGATAGATTGTCCATATTTGAATTTCCATATCAAACGTAAGTTTGGCATAGTAAGCTTTGCGTGTAAGGGCGCAAGGATGGTGCCCCTACGGGATTAATCTATCACATTCGGTCTGCCACTCCAGTCCAGGGGATTTTTCCGGTAGCCACAGCACGAAACACTGATTACACGGATTTATCGAAACGGTAGGGGTGGAGATGTGAGAGGTTAGCCCCACTGATGTCACAGACAGATACAGGTGTGAGAACATAATTAAATTATTCGATTGAGACAGATATGAAACGGTTTTCTGTGTCAATCTGTGCCATGTAAGCGTGAGTCTACAGCAGAATGTGATTCAATCTGTGTTTTATTTGTTATCACAAAGAGTCTAGAGCAACTCCTAGCGCTGACAATCTTTCCTCTAAGCTATTAGAGATACCAATAGGAAGCGAAGCGAGCGCTCACTACGAACGGCGCGATCGCTCTTTTTGTCTCCCCGTCTGCCACATTATGGATCGAGTTTATAGGCAGGCACATTTTCCCACGATGAAAAGTATACCATGAATAAACACGCGATCGCGCTTCTACCTTAAAGCTACAAGCCAAATATCTAATTACGATGAATCAGTCTGTCATACTGATCATGATCTCCTATCCATACCCAAATAAAGTCAGAACCATCTTCTACGGCTAAAGCTCTACAACTTAATCCAATCCTTGCTGACCAATACTTTCCCACCTTTTTGAAGTTTAAAGATGGATGATTAGGATCAGCTTTAAGTAAATCATAGCTTTTTCTTGCCTGACGCTGAACCGTCTCTGGTAAGGCGTAAAAACGTTGCCAGAATTTCGGGGTTGTTCGATGATGCACTTACAAGTTTCCTAGTTTTCCTTGAGACTTGGCTGTCATTGCCTCTTCCAGCAAAAAATCCAGTTTACCATTAGCACTATCCGCCTCAATTTGCTGATCCCAGATTTCCCAATCTTTTTGAGCAAACCACTCTCTCAATCGCCGGAAATCCTCCTGGGAGAGCGCTTCAATTTCCGATTGAATCTGTTCGACTTGTTTCATTTAACGTCACGCTTGAGCAATCCACCTCTATCATTTTATCGCGTCGATGCGATCGCACTCCTCAATCCACCCGAGTTGAAACTCCCTGATCACCCAATTTTCCCCATGAGCAGCTCAATCCTACCCGATATCGCAACAATGCGAGTCTTGGGTGCGATCGCTTGAACGTCTTTGTGTGTCAATCTGTGTCATTTAATCATGAGTCTACAGCAGAGTGTGATTAAATCGGTGTCCTCTGTGTTATCACGAAGAATCTGGATCAACACCGAGCGATCGCAATCTTTCCTCTAACCGATTCAAGATGCCCAGCCAGGATGTGCGATCGCTCTTTTCCTATCCCCGTCTGCCACCTTATGTATCGAATTTATAGGTATGCACATTTTCCCACGATAAAAATTATACCATGAATAAACACGCGATCGCAGGTCAGCAGGAAAAAATTAACCAGGCTTTATAAATACCAATTTTCAATTGGCAAGTCATTAAAATTAGCATAATCAGATACATTATTAGTCACTAAAATTAACTGATTCACCTTAGCAATTGCCGCAATTTGACTATCTGCAAACGAGGGGGTTTTGCCCAGTTTAACCAAACGCGATCTCTCGTGGGCGTGCCATTCGGCGGCGGCTTCGTTGTAAGGTAAAAAAGGTAATTTCGCTTTGACTTCTTCCTGAAGATATTGTTCTAACGCTTGACGCTTTCTTGATGGTGGCAATCGATTCAAACCGAATAACAGTTCGTGCCAGACTATCGTTGCTGTTGACATCTCTCCAGTATAACGGGATAAATTTGCCATAACCCTGGCATTAGGCTTTGGCTTCATCGGTTCAGATATTATATTACTATCTAGCAAAAATCGAAGCGTCACAAATTCACCTCGCGTCCAGGAGATTTATCGCGCACATCGCCAAAAATAGCATCAACATCAATATCTAGTTCAGCGATACTATACCTGAGCCTAAATTCCTCTAACTTGTCACCAAACTTGCCTTTATCCTGATTGATTAGAGTATCAATAATTTCAATTCTCACGACTTGACCTTCAGGAATATCCAGACGTTCTGAAAATTCTAACGTTTGACCGCGTTTAATCGCTGTGATTTGCATAATGGACTCTCCCGATTTGGAAAAATTATAACAGAAACAGATAACCGAGTTTAGACTCACTGAGAACCCAATTTTCCCCATGAGCAGCTCAATCCTACCCGATATCGCAACAATTGTGTCTTGGGTGCGATGACTTGAAACATCTTTATGTGTCAAGAAAGCGTCATTTAACCGTGAGTCTACCACAGAATGCGATTCAGTCGGTGTCTTATGTGTTACAGCAAAGAATCTGGATCAACAAAAGAGCGATCGCAATCTTTCCTCTAACCGATTAGAAATGCCCAGCTAGGATGTACGGTGCACAAGCGAAACGAGCGCTCACTACGAACGGTGCGATCGCTCTTTTTGTCTCTTCGTCTGCCACCTTATGTGTCGAGTTTCGAGTTTATAGGCAGGCACATTTTCCCATGGTGAAAAGTATACCATGAATTAACTACGCGATCGCCGTCAATCTGTGTCATTTAACCGTGAGTCGTCTGGAGAGTGTGATTGAATCGGCGTCTTATGTGTTGTAACAAAGTTTCCAGAGCAACTCCAAGCCCTCTCGGTATATTCAATAGTCTGTCCACTTTTACTTTGTGCTGTACCATTAAGGATAAGATATCCGTTAAATTAGCAGCCAACAATGTCAACCCTTGAATTTACCGCCAAGGTACAGGATGGTAAGATAGAAGTCCCCGAAGCCTATCGGCGACTCCTGCAAAATATTGACTGTGTAAAGATTACCATAATCTCAAACAGCCGAACTACTGAAGTCGGCATGATTGCCCACCTAATCCATAACCCAATTCCACTTAAGACTTTTGTTCCTTTAACCCGAGAGGAGGCGCATGAACGAGGCTAGCGGCACGTATTTTATTGATACAAATATCTGGCTGTATGCGTTCTTCCAGACTGAATCCGGAACAAATAAGCAAAAAATTGCTCGTTCTCTCATTGAGAATAAAAACGTCGTTGTTAGCACTCAAGTTATTAATGAAGTTTGCGTCAATTTAATTAAGAAAGCGTTAATGAGCGAGACAGAAATTCAGCCGCTCATCCAAGATTTTTATACCCAGTGTCAAGTTATCGAGTTTAATTGCCAGATTTTGATGAATGCCTCTCGGCTTCGCCAAAGTTACAATTTATCCTTCTGGGATAGTTTAATTGTTGCTTGTGCTTTAGAAGCCGGAGTAGAAACGCTTTACTCGGAAGATATGCACAATGGGTTGATTGTGTCTGAACACCTGAGGATTGTCAATCCTTTTGAGCCGAGTGAAGGTTGACTCTCAGATACACGAGGAATGCCTAAGAGAGAATCGTGCGATCGCTGAAAACATCAATCTGTGTCATTTATGTTATCACAAATAATCTGGATCAACGCCTAGCGATCGCATGAGCTTGCTGCATCCGTCAGGTGCATTTGATAATGTAGGTAATGTAAGGGCTCCTCGCTGCACTATTGTTAGGGTACATCCTTTAATGTAATCGAAAAAGCCCGAATCTTTTGTTCACTGGTTAGAAACGATAACTTGGTGGGTTACGGCTCCTAGATAATTAAATGATTTGTTCTCTTAATTGAATACCGCCTAACCCACCCTACGGCTTACGGTTGATGGGGGTCTATAGGTAGGCACATTTTCCCACGATGAAAAGTATACCATGAATAAACACGCGATCGCATTCACTAATGACAATTTCTATCTCAACCGTCGTACCTCTTCTAAACTCAAGCCTGTGATTTGACTAATTGTCTGTTCATCTAAAACCCCAATCATTTTCCTAGCCATTTCTACTTTAGATTCCTGAATCCCCTGTTCTCGTCCCACTTGAATTCCCCTTTCCATTCCCTGTTCAACTCCTTGTCTCAAGGCTAATTTTATCGCATTCCGTTGGTCATGAATATACATTTCCCTCTGTTCTAGTGCTTCTAACTCTTCACGAGTCAGATTCGCTTGATTTGCCACTTCAAACGCCTTGCAAATTTCCGGGACTTGTGCCATTGTTTCCGGTATCGTCTCTAATCCTCTAGCACATTTGATAAAGTATATCCATTTATCGGCTAAGGTTTCTAATTCATCTAACTCTTTGGTAAATTTAGGTAATTCAACAAAGACTAACTCCAAATCATTAATCAGGTAATCCGTTAACACCTTCTTTTCTTTGAGAACAAAATTAGAAATCACCTGAGGTAAATCCTCAAACATTTCAAAATCAGTCAGCGTCAAGGCTATCACCGGATTCAATAAGGTATAATCCTCTCCGGGTTGCAATTGAATTGAATAGGCTTTGGCGGCGTTATATAAGATCCGCTTCTCAAACCCTGCTAAATTCAGGACTTGCATCTCAATAATCACCGTTGTCTCATCGGTGAGTTTGGCTTTAACATCCAGGAACGTATCTTTAATCCCCTGAATCTTCGGAGCCAGATAA
>NZ_JAVJTO010000090.1:0-16899 GCF_040220235.1 Coleofasciculus sp. B1-GNL1-01 | reverse complement strand
GCGATTTTTTAGCCGCCCTACTTATGTACAATCGCTGAAACCTTGATGTAGCGTGGGTTTCAACCGATCTCTTGTCATATTGCAAAAATACCGCGTTGGCGGAGCCTGTTCCGAAGGAACGTATCGCGGTATTTTTGCAAGAGCTACATGGGTACGATTTTTGAGGGGGTTGAGCGCTCAAACCACTACGGAATAAGGCTTTAGCCTGGGTGTAGTACATCTGCACGGGGGAACTTCAGTTTAATTGTCTCCACCTACTTACCTGACTTTTCACACCATCTAGAAAAATAGATATCAAACCTAACCCCCCAGCCCCCTTCCCTGATAGATCCCCCTCCCGTCCCCCTTTACAAGGCAGGGCTAATACATGGTGATGAGAGAAAATTAGGACGACCAGAATTTAGCGTAAACTAAATCTTGCAGCCATAGTTTAATCGAGTCATTTGCTTGCTATGAAGGTCAATCTCCTGGAAGCCTTAACCCAAGTGCCAGACTTTCGTGCCGCAAGAGGACGGCGTTATCCTTTGTGGTTACTTCTTTTGCTGGTGATTATGGGAACTCTGAGTGATTGTTTAGGTTATCGTGCCCTGGAAGATTTTTGTCGGAGGCATCATGAGGCATTGGTGACAACTCTGCAATTACCTCCGACTCGTTTTCCTTCTGACTCAACTTTTCGGCGGGTGATGATGGGAATAGATTTTACAGATTTAGCTAATATTTTTAATAATTGGGTATATAGTAGTCTTCCTCAGGGAGAACAAGACTGGTTAGGAGTTGATGGTAAAAGTATTAAGGCTACTGTCAGTAATTACGACCAAGCTTATCAAGATTTTATTAATGTCGTTTCGGTATTCAG
Organism: Coleofasciculus sp. B1-GNL1-01; assembly: GCF_040220235.1. Taxonomy (NCBI): domain Bacteria; kingdom Bacillati; phylum Cyanobacteriota; class Cyanophyceae; order Coleofasciculales; family Coleofasciculaceae; genus Coleofasciculus; species Coleofasciculus sp. B1-GNL1-01. The sequence continues at coordinate 16,043 of NZ_JAVJTO010000090.1, read as the reverse complement.
CGCTCAACAAGGAGTCCCCATTGCTCTCCAACAATTTCACAATAAACAAGGGAGTGAAATTGCTGTTGTGCAAAATATTTTAGCTACTTTAGACCTAGAAGGAGTCGTTTTCACTTTGGATTCCTTACATTGCCAAAAAAAACTGTACGGTTAATTATAGAAGGTGGCAATGATTATGTGATTGCTGTTAAGGGTAATCAAAAACGTCTACATGAACAAATTAAGCTGACTACTGAACAAAGGTTACCTGTTAGCCTTGATATCACCACAGAGCGCCGAAGTGATCGCATTACTACTCGCTCCGTTTCGGTTTTTGATGACCTGAGTGGCATCAGTTATGATTGGGAAGGTTTGCAACGTTTAGTTAAGGTAGAACGCTTTGGTACACGAGCAGGTAAACCCTATCACCAAATAGTATATTACATCAGTAGTCTCACTATCAATGCAGCACAATTTGCCCAAGGTATTCGGGGTCACTGGGGCATCGAGAATCGTTTACATTGGGTTAAAGACGTGGTGTTAGATGAAGATAATTCTCGGATGCGACAAGGTAACGCTCCCGCTAATTTTTCTATTATTCGTAGTTTAGTATTAACTATCTTGCGCTACAATGGCTATTCATCTATAACCACCGGAATTCGGCTGATTAGTCATAACCTGGAACAAATTTTTCAGCTAATAAGAAATGTGCCGACTCGCGTTGTTGAGCCAAATCCCAAAACCTTTATGGTAAGCAGCTCCTAGGCGAGTCCTAGTTTATTCGCGATCGCCTTGTTGAGCCAAACCCCAGAACCTTTGTGGTAACCAGCTCCTAGGTGAGTCCTAGTTTATTCGCGATCGCGTAAAGTAACTATTTGTTCTAATGGTGTTCTTCTAGCCCAGAGTCGTCTTGCCGTCTGATACCAAATCCAGTTCCCATACCCCCCTTACAAAGACATTTTTGAAAACGGTAAAAGCCTTATGTAACATTGTTGATGGCATTTTGCTGTTCTAATTTATAAGGTGGTTCTCGCAATCGGATTTGGTATGAATAGTCCTGGTTGCCCTAATTTTCTCTCATCACAATGAATTAGCCCTGGGGAGCGGGGGGAGCAGGGGGAGCAGAGGGAGCAGGGGGAGCAGAGGGAGCAGGGGGAGCAGAGGGAGCAGAGGGAGCAGGGGTAGCAGAGGGAGCAGGGGGAGCAGGGGGAGCAGAGGGAGCAGAGGGAGCAGGGGTAGCAATGGTACATTTTCCCTGATAGTGGTGCAAGGATATGAAAGGGTTTGACCGGACATAATATGAACCCGTTTTAACGGGTTTTAGCTTTGAGCCGGAACTTGAGTTCCCGGCTTGATGCCAGATTAAGCATTTGTCGTCAATGGTTCAACATTTATGGCTTTCAAATTTGACGAAAACGCAGCATCTGCAAAAGTTCCTCAGTATCCATTTCCAACCCTTCAGCAATATACTCTAATTCAGTATCAGTTGGTCTTGCCCCATCTTTGATTTCCTGAAGTCGGGCATCTGAGATAGGTGGATTCTCTTTATACTCTTCAGTCCATTCCAATCCTGCCACTAAATCACTCAATAGCGGCTTACCCCAAGCATCAACACGACGTTGAATTCGCTCATTTGTCGCCTTTTGCAGCGTTCGCAGTTCATCCATCCTTAAATGATCCAGGCTATCCAGGATTTTTTGCAGCGTTAGTTGTGTTTTATTGGAGTCAGTCATGGGATTTATAATCACCCCTTAACAAATAAAGGGTACAGAAGTGCAGGTTTGTCGGCTTTACCCTTACGCCAAAATCTTACCATTTTTTAGGGGATGTGTTGACAAAGAACAAATGACAAAAGACAAATGACAACATCAAAGCGTCTTCAAATACTCAATCAACGCCAACTTATCCTCAGCCGTCAACTCAGTGCCATAAACATGACCTTGATTACTATTTGCTGTCACCCTTGTATCATATTTAAATCCCTCTTTCTCCGCCGCTACGCCTTCAGCAACAAAGCCCACTTTTTCCGGATTATACACATCATATCCTCTGTAAAACACCATTGTCCGCTTCTCCGGCATCTCCAATAAATCCGTTAAATAGGGAACAGAACCATTATGCAAATAGGGCGCTCTTAACCACAACCCATCCAAGGCTACCGCCACATATCCATTCGTTTTGCGAAGCTGATCAAAATCCCAATCATACCCCTCGGCAAACTCATTATACGCATCAGCCGCTTCTTGCGTCCACATATCTAAACGATAGCGGTCTGTACCCATCTCATCAATAGGAATAACGGTTCCGGTTCGTTCGCCACCAAATGCATGACAAGTGGCGCAGTTACTCTCAAAAATTTGACTCCCTTTTGCCGCTAAACCTTGGTCAATTGTGTACGGATATTTCGGCGGCGGTAATTGACGAATATAATCCTCCACCCGCTTTAATCCCTGAATATTAATTGACTCCTTCGTCGCCCCATCACCAATCGCCCCAGTGTTCACCGTTTCTGTGAGTGATGTTTCTAACCCATCCCAATGTAAGGCAAACCCTTCATGTTGATTTCGATTCCAAATTGACATCATATCCGAGTTACCAATGGTATCATCGACAGGTAATCCTAAAACTCGAAACTTTACCGGATTAAATGGGGCAATACGTCCAGGTCCTTGGTCGGGTCGTTCTTCCATCCAGGCAAAGGATGCTTTAAGTTCTAATAACTCTTTCCGGGTGCGGGGAATAATAATAAACCGATAGAGTAGTTTATCAAACAAAGACAGGTCATAATTATAGCTAATTTCATCTAAAATATAGTCGGCATTAAATCGGGGATCAGTAGCACAGTCACCGAGAAAGCGAATATACCCTTGCAGATTAAATTTATTAGAAGGTCCTCCGGGAACGATAGTTGGCTTATCGTTCGGGGTTTGGCGATAGGTGGCACTATGACACAGCGCACAGGTTATCCCTTGGCGGGGAAAGCCGATAATTTTTTTGGAAAAGCCAACAGGTAATTCTTGTCCTTCTTCCCAGGTAATTCCTAGAGAGGTATAGCCACCGGGTTTGGGGAGTTTATCAGGAAAAACTCGAGGTAATACCAGCCAAATCCAATAGGGAACGCCTTCTGCATTTTCGCTACCAATTGATCCGTATTTAAAATGATCCTCGACTGATTCGTAATAGGTATCTACTTCGCGAAACAGGTTATACCATGCCAGATATCCCACACTACCAATTAGCAAGATTAAAATAATTGCGATCGCGGTAATGGTTCGTCCAATTTTTGATGATGTACTTTCCATAAAATTGCGCCTTTACTTGTTGAATTGAATTAATTCGTATTCTATTCAATTAAAAAGCCGTATGGGGAAGCATCCCAGTTAGGCAAAATTGAGAGAGTAGAAGGCGACCCTATCTATAGCAAAAGGCAGAAGATGCCAAGGCAGAAAGCAGACAAATTATTATTGATACAGGTTGGTTTCAGCCTTAAATGTCCTAACCTTTATGGTAACTGCTATAATTGATTTAACTCCAATTGCTAAGGAATGAAATCGGGTCGTCTCTACCCATTTAACTTCTGCAAAAATGACCGATTTAGGAAAACTCTTGAACGGTTTCCGACATTTCAGGTTGTTGAGTCTTCATCGCCAAGAATAACAGAGTTCCTTGGACAATCATGAAAAATGCATCAACTAAAGCAATTGTAAGAAATCCTAAATCTTGCCCAAAGAACAAAACAGCACTCAGAAAAAAGGTAGCGCCCGCGCCGCGTGTGACGACTACTGACATCCAAGCGGTTGCTTTGTAGCGATAAGGATCAATTGCCCCCGGAATATACAAAATACTTAGTTCCAGTAGTAAGAGTCCAGCCGCCCTTACCCAGATAATTGGCACAGGTATTTGCATCTTTAATAGCGAAAGTAGAACGTCTGGGAAAAAGCAGAGGGGAATCACAAAAAACATATTCACCACAATGCCTAACCAGACCATGCGACTAAACCATTTTGCATAAGCATTCATGATGTTTACTCCTGATTCTAAAAATTGAAGGACAAGGGATATAAGCAGTCAGGGCTGGTTTAGTTACCTCTGGGTAAGGGAATAAACGATAATAAGAAAACCAATCCCTAAACAAAATTCACGCGCCAAGCCCTCGAAGGTTGTGAAGGGTCAACACTCAAAACTTAAACAGCTTAAAGCGTTTTCAGATACTCAACCAATGCGGCTTTATCCTCCGACGAAAGTTCGACGCCATACAGATGACCCCTGTTACTATTGCCAGGTACAGTCGTGTCAAACTTAAAATACGGCGTCCCCTTCTCCTGAACAACCGTGGAAACAAAACCGACATTTTCTTGATCAAACACATCATACCCGCGATAGAATACTTGAGGACGGTTGTCTGGAGCCTCTAACAAGTCTCGTAGCGTCGGTACAGACCCATTGTGCAAATAAGGCGATCGCAACCAGATTCCATCTAATGGCATGTTGGCATAACCATTAGTCTTACGGAAGTTCTTGAACCGTTCCGGCGTCCCGACAAACAGGGTATTTTGATTAGACAGTAACTCGTATGTATAAGAATCTAACCGATGCGGGTCAGTACCAATTTCCCCAAGCGGCGTCACTTTACCCACCTTCGCCCCGCCAAAGGCGTGACAACTGGCACAATTATTTTGATAAATGGGCTGACCCTTAGCTGCTAATTCCCGATTAATCGGGTAGGGATAAGCCGGGGGTGGAAGTTCCCACAACCAATCTTCAATCCGTTTAATCCGTTCCAAATCCGCTGTAACTGGTGTCACTCCTGCACCCAACGCCGCACTTAAATTACGTTCATGAACCGATTTATTATCCCCATCCCAATGCAGTTGCAATCCTTCACGGGGTTTTTGATTCCAGATAGAGGGTAAATCCGCCGTGCCAATTTTTTCATCTTCTTCTAACTCGTCCATCGGGAAGCTAAATTGAATTGATTTATAAGGATTAAACGTATCCACCCGTCCTGGACCCCAATCCGGTTGTTCATTTAAAAAAGCCAGTTGACTTGCTTGAGTAATCAACGCATCTCTCGTTTGGGGAATAACCAGATAGCGGTAAATTAATTTCTGAATCGGATTAAACTTTCCCCCTTGGGCATCAATTTCGGCTAAGATTCGGTTAGGAGTGAATCGTTCATCCAAAGCTGTTTTGCCCAGAAACTGAATATACCCTTGTAAATTTACCGTATTTGAAGGCATCGTGGGGATAAGTTGAGGTTCACTCTCAGGGGTTTCCCGCAGTGAACCCACATGACAAATCGCACAATTTAAGCCAACGCGGTCAATCAAAACGCGACGCTGAGAAAACCCAATGGGGCGGTCTTGTCCGGGTTCGTAAAGAAAGCCCAACGATTGATACCCTTCACCGGGTAATTTGTCAGGAAATACGGCGGGTAAAACTTTCCAAATCCAGTAAGGGACTCCATTTTCTGGTTCACTGCCAATTGACCCATATTTAAAGTGATTATTAATATCAGCATAATCGACAGGATTATTTAAGAAGAGGGGAGAAACCAAACCAATAATGGCAACGATAATAACCCCCGCAATCACAATCCCTAGTTTCTTAAACGCCTTCCCTGTTGACTTCAATGGCGTTGAATTTTCCATAATTGTTCATTGGTAATTTGTGATTAGTGATGTTGCAAGTAGAGACGTAGCATGCTACGTCTCTCGCCGTTTCCTAAAAAGATGCAGTGTCAAACACAGTCATAATTTCTGCAATCATTTCATCGGCATTATTATAGCGACTTAACTCATAACAACCCAGGGGATTTTCTAAGGCATTAAGCAAGCATTTATTGCAGTAAGTGCAAGGGCGTTCAGGCAAGTCTTTTCCTGCCTTAAACTGATGCACTAGGTCATTATTCGCCACCAAGGGACGGGCAATACTAACCGCATCACAGAAGTTCTCCTGAATAGCCCGACGAATATAGGACGCCTGTTGAAATCCTCCCGTACAAATCACGGGAATATTCACCTGCTTTTTAATCTCAGCCGCGTGATTAATGCTAACCCCCTGATACTTGTGTAGAAGTTCCTGCATCTGTTCAGAACTCACAAACCTCTGGAACGACTCGTTCAAAGCTTGCGCTTTTACCTCTACTCCCTGAATCGGTTGGTCTTGGGTCTGTTTCTGAACTCGATTCCATAAAAATAAGAAAATCGGATACAACAGGGGAAACCGAAATAATAAATAGTTGCGAAAGGTATGAATTCCACTGGATAACATCAAATCATACCAGCGCATCGCCTCGATGCGGGGAAATTCACCAGGAGGGTTCAAGGGATGAGGAAATATACTCCCTGTAGACACATGAATTGCATCCACTCCAGCCGCTTCTATCCACTGACAAACTTGAATCGAATCCTCTAGGGTATTGCCTGGTTTTTCCCACGGAATCACGGCATTATTATACTCCACCGCACTAATCTTAGCTTGGAGGTGAAAATCATCACCCACTTCCTGACGAATGGCTTTAATAATCTCTAACAAAAAGCGAGCGCGATTTTCTAATGATCCCCCATATTCATCGTTGCGGTCATTAATCCCAGAACTGAGAAATTGGGTAATTAAATAACCATTAGCACTATGCAGTTCCACGCCATCCAGTCCCGCCTCTCGCGCCCGTCTCGCCCCCGCCGCAAACGCCTGAACGGTTTCTTGAATCTCAGCCTTGGTCATGGCTTGGCATTCAAAACCATGAAACGATTCTGTGATACTGGTTGAACTGAGGGCTTTTAAATTAAGATTTTCCACGCCACTCACATCCTGCTGACGCCCAGAATGGCTCAGTTGCATGATAAATTTACAGTCGTATTCATGCACCACCTCACCAAGTTTACGCCAGAAGGGAATGCGGTCATCTCGGTCAATCGTGGCATAGTTTGGCAGGATTCGTCCGCGAATTTGTACTGGCGTAAACGATGAAATAATTGCGCCGACGCCTCCCTGGGCAAACTTCTGTTCCCAATTGATTCGGACTTGGTTTCCGGAACCGTCATAGTTATCGAATCTGCCGGAAATATTCGAGCGAAAGATGCGATTACTGACGGTGAGGTTTCGGAATGTTAGCGGTTGAAAAATGATATCGTTGTCATTTGTCATGTCATTCGTTATTGCCAGCAGCGAATGTTTATAGCAGATGCAGTGGATACACAGGGTTTAAGGTAGGTTGGCATTTCCGGACTTGATTCGTAGGTACGCCTTGTTGTCAGATGGCGACAAAAATCCAGAATATTCTAATTTTTTGATTATGGCAAATCCTGAAAAAAATGGGAAGGTATTTTAAGTTTTGTTAAAAGTATCCAGATTTTGTGGCGAATGGGCTGAGGGGTGTTAGCACCATAAGATAAGTGGGTAGATAAAGGTTAACGGCTGAGAACTCGCTGGCGCGAGTCTTATATTTATGTAAGGGGTTGGGATCTATTTACATAAGTTAATATAGTTTAGTTACGTTTATTTCCACTAACCTACTTAGTCTCTCTCAATCAGTTGTGAAGTAGTAGTAAAATAGGAGTCCTTACTTGGCAAGGTTTTCAGGTCTATTAGTTTTTACGAATCATTAAGACTAGCAATCCATTACTACCCCGGTTGCCCCCACGTTCTAGGATTGAACAAAAATTGGTATAAATTGGGGAGAGTTGAGATTAATTCAGGAAATTTGCGGAAAGGGCTTGTCGGAAATAAAATAGAGATTTACTATGAATAGTATTGATTTTAGTCCCGATCGCGGTTTGACATAATTGTTAAATATTGTATCCAAATAAAAGGAATTAACACGATGACTAAATCATCCCAATCAGGTCGAGGTAAGCAAAAACCTTGGCATCGATTACCCGTTCCCCTGGCATTAGTCAAGTTATTCCAGTTCCGGAACCGACTGCGGGAAGAAAATCTACATGATACCGCAAAATTACCGACCCAAGGTGAGGGGACACAACCACCACCTAGTCCAGATGGTGACCATCTCAAGATTCGCACAGCCGACGGGAGTTTTAATGACCTGGAACAGCCAGAAATGGGTCGGGCAGGTTCTCGTTTTGGACGCAATGTTCCCCTCCAATACACTCACCCTGACCAAAAGAATTTACTCGAACCCAACCCGCGTACAATTAGCCGCAAATTACTGACGCGGGATGAATTTGTACCCGCTAGTACCTTAAACCTACATGCCGCCTCTTGGATTCAATTTCAAACCCATGACTGGTTCGCCCATGGGGGTACATTCGACCAGAAAGTTGAGATTCCTCTAGAAGCCGATGATCCCTGGCCCCAAGACTATCGACCACTAGAAGTAGGCGCAACGTTACCCGACTCAACCCGCCCCGACGAAGATACCAAAAATCCGCCTACCTTTCTGAACCGAGTCACTCACTGGTGGGATGCGTCACAAATTTATGGCAGTGATCAAGAAACCATTAATAAGCTGCGGACTCATCGTGATGGGAAGCTAATTATTGGTGACGATGACTTATTACCCATTAACCCAGATAATGACATCGACCTGGTTGGTTTTGATGAGAACTGGTGGGTAGGATTGAGTATGTTACATACTCTATTCGTCAAAGAACACAATACGATTTGCGATCATCTCAAAAATGAATATCCCGACTGGACAGACGATGATCTATTCAACCACGCCCGACTGATTAACGCCGCCTTACTTGCCAAAATCCACACCGTTGAATGGACGCCTGCAATCCTAGGACATCCAGCTTTAGAAATTGCTATGAACGCCAACTGGTGGGGATTATTGGGACCACATGTCAAACGCTTATTTGGGCGCATTGGAGAGGGGGAACTCCTGAGTGGGATTGTCGGCTCAGCGACAGATCACCACACTGCCCCCTACTATCTCACCGAAGAATTTGTCTCGGTCTATCGGATGCATCCCTTAATGCCAGATGAGTTTGAATTTTACTCTCTGAAAAACGGGGAATTGCGATTTACCGAAAATCTATTTGAAGTATCAGGAAATCGCAGTCGTAATTTAGTCGATAAAGTAGGGATGCCCGATTTATTCTACTCCTTTGGTATTACTCATCCTGGGGCGATTACCTTACATAACTATCCGCGTTTCCTACAGCAATTAGTCCGGGATAACGGCGAAGTCTTTGATTTAGCGGCTGTCGATATATTACGCGATCGCGAACGCGGCGTTCCCCGTTATAATCAATTCCGTGAACTCATTGGTCGTGAACGAGTCAAAACCTTTGAGGACATCACCGAGAACCCGCAATGGGCAAAGGAACTCCGGGAGGTTTACAACAACGACATCAACAGCGTTGATTTAATGGTGGGTATGTTTGCCGAAAACCCACCCGCCGGATTTGGCTTTAGTGACACAGCCTTCCGTATCTTTATCCTAATGGCATCCCGACGACTTAAGAGCGATCGCTTCTTCACCAAAGATTACACCGCCGAAGTCTACACTCAATGGGGTTTAGAGTGGATTGACAACAACAGTATGTTAACTGTCTTGCGCCGCCATTACCCCACCGTCAGCCCCGCTTTATTTGGCGTACAAAATGCATTTGCCCCCTGGCGTAAAGTCGGTGTTTCGGGGTATTAATTGTTGAGATTGGGCAACAGGTAATAGTAACTAGCGAAGCGTTGCGGCGGAGGTGTGAGGGGTTACAACACCCCTTATCAGATCCTCCTCTTCCCTTTTTAGATCCCCCTTCTGGCTAGGACATCGGTCAAGAAACCGGGTTTCTTTGGGTGAAAGGTTGATATTGGTCATCCTCACGAGAAACCCGGTTTCTAGGAATACCAGAAAAAACTAATGGATTTATAGCGCTACGCGCTGGGCAATGGGCAATGGGCAATAGGCAATAGGGGAAAGAGATACAGGGTTTTTAAGTAATCTCAGAAAAGACCTCCTAGGTTTACAACTCATTTACAAATGCTATATAACCCATAAATTTGAGAGATGAAGGATGAAGTGTTAAGCAAAAATCACAATAAATCGACATACTTTTTTACCCAGTCACCCCCCATGAAAAATCTACAAAAATTTTGGCATAATGCCCACAAGCTAGAACCGCTACCAAGCGACTATGAATCCTGGACGGCTGTAAAAAAGCAGGACTTTCTTTGGCAGCAAAGAATTTTAGCATCCCGATATGATACCCTACCCCCACTCAAAAAAATTGATGTTATCGGTTTATTTTTTACTCTCTTAAGCATCAAAATGGATCGCTTATCCGATGAAGCACCCCGCAAATGGAACAAAGCCATTCACGCCCACGCCAGTGTTGCTAAGGTTAAGTTGATCCCCACCCCGACTACTCCATTTACTGGTTTATTTAAAGGTGCTGACTACGGTTTGCTACGATTATCCCTCACCGGTGATCCCAGCGATCGCGGATTTGCGCCAGGGTTAGCCCTCAAGCTTTTGGTGGACGGTCAACCCTCGGAAAATGTCTCAGCTTTGGTTTCCCTTACGGGTCAAGGCAATAACTATAATTTCTTTGCCAATGAGTTGTCTAATATCGTTCCCGCAGAAAATGATTTAGGTCCTAAATTGATTAATTTAATCTTCCGCCGCGTCAGCAAATTTCCCCGCAAACTCTATTTGCAAGGCTTTGCCCAAATCGACCAAACGGGTCATCTAGAACCTGATCCCTTTTATCCCTATCGCCTTTTTCTCGTTCCCAATCCCACTATTCAGTTTCCTGAAAATCCACCTCATGATTTCAGAGATGACCTAGCCACGATTCCTGCTGGAACCTCTATATTTTCCCTCTATGCTGTTGTTCCCCAAAACGTAGGAGACGAAAATGCCGACCAGAAAGCTGATATCATAGACCAGCCAAGTTATCGCCAAAACGCCCAACTTATCGGACATCTGGAAACCACCTCAGAATTTGTGGCATCTTACTACGGTGATAGCCAGCTATTTTTTAGACATCAGCGCTTCGCCAATCAATAATCCAGCTTCAACCACCCTTGATACTCACAATCAAAGCCTGACTCTTGCCAAGCGTCTAAATCAACCTCAGTTAGGGGCGTAACCTCAGAACAGTGCGGCTGAATTCCCTGACTCAACAGCGCCCAAACCAGACTGCGCGTCACATCTAGTCCAGTCTTCCACCAGGATTCCTGATTCCCCGGAATTCCCTTCTCCTGTACTGTATCCACATCAACCCAAATCCCATTGGCTCCCAAAAGAATTTGCGCCATCCACCCTGCTCGTGGTAAATGGGTGGGAGAGGTAATTAACTGAACATGACGTACCCCCCACTGCCGTAAAATCGGAATCCCGAAGTAGAAATTACCAAACGTGGAATCCGCACATTTTTCTAACCAAACTTGACCCATGGGCGCGTTATACTTTTGGAATATGAGCAAAATACAGGGTTCATCAGAGCCTTGAGAAATCAAAACCGGAGTTTGGGGATAGTTTTTCACTAACTGAGCCACATAAACCTCCCGGCGAATACTTCCCCCCAAAACAAAGAATGTATCTACAGGTGCAGCGGCTCCTGCCGACAATCTGAAGATATTTGCAAGTAACCCTATACTAAGAATAACGACTAGGCTCAATAGCCCTAAGCCTAACCAGCGTAGTCGTTGCTTAGACAGTAGCCAACGCGCAACCCGTAGCCAATGGCGTGTTATCAATCGTCTCACTGAGGCTTACCACTTGATTCACTCTGACTGTCCGAGGCGAAGCCATTGTCTTCATCACCAGGACAATAGGTCAACTGGCACAAAATTTCTGGAAATTAGCCAGATAAGTTGAGTATAGTAGCAATAGACGGATTTGATGCCGCCAGAACTATGCTATCCCTACTCAGGGAATGCTAATGATTGCAGCTAACGACTGGGTACGCTTTGACTGTCCGCTTTAAACCAACCCATAGTCTGTTCGACGTATTTCCCATGAATCAATATTCTAAAACCTTCCCTTGGCTGAAAAGCATCCTCGTAACGGGTGCGATCGCAACAACAGCCACATTATCATGGTTAGCCCCAATTGGCAGCAATCGCTCCGTCTTTGCGGCGCTTGAGGATAGTCCCAAGACGGTTGTTGATGAAGTTTGGCAACTGGTTAATCAGGAATACGTTGATCCCTCGTTCAATCAAGTGGATTGGCAAGCAACCCGTCAACAGCTACTCAATCGCAATTATACGTCTTCTGAACAAGCCTACAAAGCCATTCGCGACGCCCTAGAACCTATCGGTGATCCCTACACTCGCTTTTTAGAACCTGAACAATTCAAAGCCTTAACGGATCAAACAGCAGGTGAACTGTCTGGGGTAGGGATTCGCATGGGCGTTGATGAGAAAACCCAGAAGCTGGTGATTATTGAGCCGATTGAAAATTCACCAGCATTCAAAGCCGAACTGAAATCTGGAGACAAAATTATCGCCATTGATGGCAAATCCACTCAAGGGATGAGTGCGGAAGAAGCCTCGGCGTTAATTCGCGGCGAAGTTGGCTCATCCGTCACTCTGAAAATATCTCGTCAAGGGCAAAATCACTTTGATGTCACCCTAACCCGCGCTCAGATTGAGCTACCGTCTGTACACTATACCCTCAAGCAGGAAGGTCAAATGCGGGTGGGTTATATCAGCATTGATGAGTTTAGTTCCCACGCACCTGAACAAATGCAACAGGCAATTCGCAATCTGAATAGCCAAGATGTGAATGGTTATGTTTTAGATTTGCGTGGTAATCCTGGTGGATTATTGTACGCCAGTATTGAAATTGCCCGGATGTGGCTCGATGAGGGTGAGATTGTCCACACGATTGATCGCAAAGGGGGAGAACAAAAGTTTTCTGCCAACCACACCGCACTAACTCAGCTTCCCCTGGTTGTTTTAGTTGATGGCAATTCAGCTAGTGCCAGTGAAATTCTAGCGGGTGCGCTGAAGGATAATAAACGGGCAAGGGTTGTCGGTTCGACGACGTTTGGTAAAGCTGTCGTGCAGTCTGTCCATTCCTTATCTGATGGTTCAGGTTTAGCGGTTACGATTTCCCGCTACTATCCTCCCAGTGGGATTGATATTAATCACAAAGGAATTAGCCCTGATGTGAAAATTGATTTAACTCGCGCCCAACAGCGGCGTTTAGTTACACAACCGATGTTACGTGCCACAATCGAAGATCCCCAATACAAGCAAGCGCTTACGGTTCTGGAAAATACGATGCTGGCAGAACGCGGTTTGAATCAACCGACTGAACCAATTAGTGTTCGGTAAACGTATATCTCCTGTTGATGACACAGGGCGGGTTTTGTTGAGAGGTTATCGGTAGACAACCAAATTAAACGGCTAAACCCGCCCCTACAATTGACAGACGTTCTGCCGGAATGTCTCTAATCATGATCAGTCAAGCATAATCAAATGGGTCTAACCAAAGAGATTAGACCCAAGTGATCGTTCTATTAGGACTTTTCAAGCCGTTAATTTTTCAGGTTTTAATCTGAGCTTACTAATTTTTACAAATCCCACAGGTTCACCGCTTATTGACCCGCATAAATGTGTCTTTCTGGACTTGAGTTGGGTTTCGGTTTTCACCGAATCTAACCCCTTAAGGCTACGCTAGGTTGGTTACTTCTGTGGCAGAGCCAAAGATTGGGGATGATCGTCATCACCTCTGACTCTTCGTTGGTTTTTCTCCAGTTATTGGCTCTGGAGGACGATCTCCATATTCAAAGTAACATGGTTCTCCCTGGCTGCCAAACAGTATTTACCAAAGTTTAGGAGTTGTTACAAATAGCAATTTTCTGGGGGAGAAAAGCGAAAACGTACTGGCTGAATATTAGCCAGCGAAGAACGAACTAGCGCTGCGGTTCCATATCCCCGTACTTAATTAAAAGCGCGATCGCAATACTCACGGCAAAAATTAACACCATACTCAGCGCTGAACCAAATCCCCAGTTCTGGGTTGCGCCCAGAAACTGGTTGTAAATGAGACGAGATACCGTCATGCTGGAAGCCCCGCCTAACAACTCCGGATCAACGAAATCCCCCAAAGCGGTAATAAACACCAGAATCGAACCCGCCGCAATACCGGAAAAGGTTTGGGGTATAGTTACCTTCCAGAACGTTTGCACCGGATTAGCACCCAAATCCGCCGCCGCTTCCAACAAACGCCGATCTAATTTCTCTAAGGACGCATAGAGAATTAACACCATGTACGGTAAATAACTATACGCCATACCGATTAATACCGCCGAACTGGTATTTAAGAGTTCCAACGCGGGTAAACCAATCGAGGTTAAGATGCTATTGAGTACCCCGGTGGGTCGCAGAATCGTAATCCAAGCATAAGAGCGCAACAGGGAAGAGGTAAAATTGGGTAGGATAAACCCTAACAGGAGTAAATTCTGCCAGCGCTTGGGTGCCATTTGAGCAATCCAGTAGGCTACCGGAAACCCCAACACCAGACAAATCGTCATCGTACCTACCGCAAAAAACACCGATCGCCCCATCACCTGCAGATTGATTGGTTCAAAGACGCGCAGATAGTTATCCAGTCCCGACGGGTTAACAATATCCCCCGGTTTAATATCAGGAACCAAGCTCAACTCGAAGATGATCAGAGTTGGTAAAACCAACAATAAAAACAGCCACAGTCCAGCCGGTCCTAATAACGCCAAGGGTTCTAACCACTGGCGTCGAGAACGGCTGGGTTCTTCGATAAACGAGGATTCAGCCTGAGGATCTGTGGCTGCGGGATTGGGTAAGGAGGTGGGGGAAACTTTTTTGTCGGTAGACACGGTATAAGTATTAATTATGAATTATTGACATAGCCAGCATTTAAGAGCTGGTCAATTTCGTCCAATAGCGGTCATAGACGGCTTCAACTTCTCCTAACGGTTCCAAATTTTCGCACCGTTCCAGGGCTTCTTCTGGAGGAAATAGACTGGTATCATTTTTCAGGTCAGGCGGTAAAAGATTATAAGCAGCTTTATTGGGCGTCGCAAAACTGAGGCGTTCCACGATGCGTGCGGCGACATCCGGCTGCAACATAAAATTAATCCAAGCATAAGCGCCCTCGACATTGGGAGCGGTTTTGGGAATGGCTAGGGTATCAATCCAGAGAGAGGAACCACTTTCTGGAAGCGCATAGCGTAAATCTTCATTTTCTGGCATGATTTCCGTGGCATCGGACGAATAACACATGGCAATCTTTAAATCTCCACTGAGAATCTGGGGACGCCAAGCATCAGACGTAAACGATGCGATCGCAGGTTTTAAGTCCATTAAAGCTTGATAGGCGGCTTGAATGTGTTCCACGTTGGTGGAATTGTAAGAATACCCCAACTTTTTCAACCCAGCACCCATGACTTCTCGTACATCATTGACCAACGTCATCCGTTTTGCCAATTGCTGTTGATAAACCCACAGATAGTCCCAATCTGCTGGAGGGGGTTGGACTTGCTGGGTATTGTAAATCAAGCCAGTGGTTCCCCAACTGACAGGAACGGAGTGGCGATTCCCCGGATCATAGTCGGCTTGCTGAAAACGGGGAAACAACCGATACATCCCCTCGATGCGGGGTTGGTCGAGTTCTAGCAACATCCCCATCGTGATCATCTTTTGCACCATGTACTCCGAAGGGTAAATGATGCTATAAGCGCCCCCGCCACCCGCTTGCAGTCGAGCCAGCATCGCTTCATTAGAATCATAGACATCCGCGATCGCCCTGATCCCGGTTTCTTCCTCAAAGCGGTCTAACAAATCTTGGTCAGTATAGCCAGCCCACGTGTAAATGTATAACAGATTAGCATCATCTTGACTCCCCGCCGCCGGACGCACATTCGCCAGTCTCCAGCCACACCCTGACAGCGTTAGCCAAGGTAGGGTTAAAGCCGCCGCTTGTAAAAACTGACGGCGGTTTGGTCGTTTTCGGGATCTTGGCTGATTAGTCATTGGTCATTGGTCATTGGTCATTGGTCATTGGTCATTGGTCATTGGTCATTGGTCATTGGTCATTGGTCATTGGTCATTGGTCATTGGTCATTGGTCATTGGTCATTGGTCATTGGTCATTGGTCATTGGTC